>NZ_CDWWXA010000130.1:0-9883 GCF_977971845.1 Frankia sp. CeCAU1
AAGGCGGCATAGGTGATGAGCGCTATCGATCACCACGATGCAACGGCTGCAGACCCCGATGCGCACCCCCTACGAGATTGGCGACGACGCCTTCGCAGCCAAGGTCGCCGCGGTGGGCGAGGTCGACGTCCTGTGCTGCCACATCCCCCCGCACATCCCCGAGCTGGTCTACGACATCGAGGCACGCCGCTTCGAGCGCGGCAGTGTGGCGATCCTCGAAGCCATTCACGCGACCCGGCCGCGCTACGTGCTCTTCGGGCATGTGCACCAGCCGTTGACGGCCAGCCTGGAGATCGACGGCACACGCTGCGTGAACGTCGGACATTTCAATGCTCGGGGGACGCCCTTCGTTCTCAGGTGGTAGCCGGCCGCTCGGCCGGGCGCGCTCGGTGTTCCGGTAGCCTCAGGCGATCGGTCGGGGATTGTTCCCGGGCCCCGGAGAGATCCGGGTTGCCGGTGGGCCGGCGACGCCGTGCTCTTCAGCCGCGCTCGAAGAATGTGGAGGTGCTGTCTGCCATGGCGGACCACGCCCGATCGACGGTCGTCATCAACGCCCGGCCCGCCGCGGTGATGGGGGCGATCGCCGACATCTCCGCGTATCCGACCTGGATCGGCCAGATCGAGGAGGCCGAGATCCTCGATGTGGGCCCGGACGGCCGTCCCCGGCGTGCCCGGTTTCGGATCAACGCCGTCGTCATCAAGGACGAGTTCGTCAACGAGTACACCTGGAAGGGCGACGATCAGGTCGTCTGGAGCATGGTCGAGGGCCAGGCGATGTCGTCGCAGGACGGCAGCTACACCCTGCGCGACCTGGGTGACGGTAGCACCGAGGTGACCTACGACCTCACCGCCGAGACGAAGATCAAGATTCCTGGTCTGCTCCGGCGGAAGGTGCAGAGCGGCATCGTGGAGGCCGCTCTCAAGGACCTCAAGAAGTACGTCGAGAGCTGAGCGCACGTGCGGTGTGTGCTCTTCACGGGGAAGGGCGGCGGCGGTACCACCACGGTGGCAGCGGCGACCGCGATCCTCGCCGCCCAACGGGGTCACCGGACCCTCGTGCTGTCGGTCGACCCGGCCGCGGGGCTCGCCTGCGCGCTCGACCACCCGATCGGCGCCGAGCCGACCGAGCTTGAACCGGGGTTGCACGGCCAACAGGTCGACCTGCGCCGCGCGGTCGAGACCCGGTGGCCGGCCGTACGCGAGGTGCTGGCGGGCACCTGGCCGGCCATCAACGTCGATCCGTTCGACCTGGAGGAGCTGGCCTTCCTGCCGGGGGCCGTCGAGACCCTGACGCTGCTCGAACTGCGTGACGGTCTCACCAGCGAGAACTACGACCTGGTGGTGGTCGACGGAGGCCCGGCGGCGGCGCTGGTGCGGCTGCTGGCCTTTCCCGAGACGCTGTCGTGGTACTGCCGCCGGCTGCTGCCGCCCGACGGTGCCTTCGCGCGCTGGCTGCGACCCGGTTTCGGCTGGGCGGCGGCGCTCGGCGGGCGGTGGAGCGCGCTGGCGGCCCCCGCCTACGACACCGTCTCCCGCCTGCACCGGGCGGCGGTCGACCTGCGCGCGATCCTCACCGACCACGCCACCACCAGCGTCCGGCTGGTGGCGACCCCCGAGAGCTCGGCGCTCGCCGCGGCCCGCGGCAGCTTTACGGCGCTGTCGCTGCACGGGTTCACTCTGGACGGCGTCGTCGTCAACCGGATCTTTCCGCCGGCGAACGCGGACGCCTGGCGGGCGGGGTGGGCCGCCGTTCACCGCGAGCAGCTCGCCGACATCACCGCGGCCTTCATGCCCACCCCCGTCCTCCCGGTCGGCTACCGGGCGGGCGAACCGATCGGCCTGGAGGAGCTGGCCGCTTTCGGCGCGGCGACCTACGGTGAGCTCGATCCGGGGAGTGTTCTCGGGGAGCCGCTCATCGGCCCGAGCGGCCAGCCGCGGGTGGAACGCACCGAGGACGGGTTCGCGCTGTCCTTCGGCCTGCCGTTCGTCGACAGTTCCCAGATCGATCTGGCCCGGCTGGGTGATGACCTGGTGGTGACCGTGGGGTCGTACCGGCGGGCCGTTCCGCTGCCCGCGGCGTTGCGTCGCTGCAACGTGAGCACCGCCCGGCTGCGTGACGACCGGCTGGTCGTCTCGTTCGTTCCGGACCCGCGGCAGTGGGTGCGGGTATGACCACGCAGCGGTCCACCCCGGGCCGGCCCGCCGGCGCCGGGCCCGACTTCACCACGCCTTCCCCCGGCACGCCTCCCCCCGACCCGTCCGCGTTGCCCGGCCGCGGGTCGCTCGCGGTCGAAGCCGCCCTGCTCGCTGACGCCCTGCGGGACTGGGCCGCCTCGCATCTGTCCCCCGGTCCCGCCGGGCCCCCCGGTCCCGGCGCATCGTCGGCGGCGGGCTCCGCTGCCGACGATGCGCCGGCGATGCCCGATCCCCACGCGGATCCGGCGCCGGGACCCGCGGATCACACCTGGCCCTGCGCCGTGTGCCCGCTGTGCCGGCTCCTGTCGAGCCTCGCTGGCGACCGCCCCGAGGTGGTTGGCCATCTCCTCGCGGCGGCCGGATCCCTGACCGCGGCGTTCCGCGCCGCCCTCGGTGCCGGTGGGGAGGGCGCTCCCGGGCCCGCCACGCCGCGACGGCGCGAGACGGCGCGCCCCGCATACGGGGATCATCCATGGCCGGGGGACACCACCGGCACCCAACCAGCCACCGCGCTTAGACCCCGCGTGCAGAGGATCGATATCACGTGAGCATCGCTACTCCCGATAGTTCGAAGAACCTGGATATTCCGGGCAGCTTGACGGTTCCGCGCGCCGAGCGTGCCGGCGCGGCCCTCGGCCCGTTGCCGGCGGAGAACCGGATGGAGGGCCTGACGATCGGCATCGACGTTGGCGGGACGAAGGTCGCCGCCGGCGTCGTGGACGGTGCGGGGACGATCATCACTTCCCTGCGTCGGCCCACCCCGGGCCATTCGGCAGCCGAGGTCGCGGACACCATCGCCAGCGTCGTCGCGGAGCTCAGTGCCGACCACGCCGTGCGCGCGGTCGGCATCGGCGCGGCCGGGTGGGTCGACTCGGACCGGTCCCGCGTCCTGTTCGCACCGAACCTCGCCTGGCGCGACGAACCCCTGCGCGACGAGGTCGGGGGGCGCACCGGCCTGCCCGTCGTCGTGGAGAACGACGCCAACGCGATGGCCTGGGCGGAGTACCGTTTCGGGGCCGGCCGTGGCCGGCGTGACCTCGTCTGCCTGACGGTGGGAACCGGCATCGGCAGCGGCATCGTCCTGGGCGGTGAGCTCTACCGGGGCGCGTCCGGTATCGGCGCCGAGATGGGCCACATGCGGGTGGTACCCGACGGGTATCCGTGCGGTTGTGGTAACAGAGGGTGTTGGGAACAGTATGCGAGCGGGCGAGCGCTGGTCCGGCTGGCGAAGAACATCGCCACCGTGGATCCGAGTGCGGCCGTGCCCATGCTGGAGCATTGCGGCGGTGGCGTCGACGCGCTGACCGGCCCGGACGTCACCGAGGCGGCGCGCAAGGGGGACCCGGCGGCGATCAGGTGCTTCACCGAGATCGGCCACTGGCTCGGCGAGGGCATGGCGACGCTGGTCGCCGCGCTCGACCCGAACCGCTTCGTCATCGGCGGCGGCGTCTCCGACGCCGGCGAGCTGCTGCTCGGCCCGGCCCGGCAGAGCCTCCTGGCCGCTATGCCCGGGCGGGATTACCGTTCCGAGCCGGACATCGTCATCGCCGAGCTCGGATCCCAAGCGGGCCTCGTAGGCGCGGCCGACCTCGCCCGGTTCTGACCCGACCCCCACGGCGATCCCAGGAGGGTCGCCGAAGGCGATTCGGCGGAGACCCCGTACGGCGCCCTGCGACAGGGGTCCCCGCGTAGCGGCGAAGCCGCTACGCGGGGGAGGCCCGGTAGTCGGGTACCAGTTCGGCGGCGAGCTCCTCGAGGAACAGCCCGGTGTCGGCGACGACGCCGACCGCGTGCGCGCTGGTGCGTTCGATGAGGGCGTGCACCGTCGAGGGGTTGACGTCCACGCAGGCCACCGGGACCGAGGCCGGCAGGATGTTGCCGGTGGCCACGGAGTGCTGGGCGCTGGCGATCATGAGGGCGAACGCCACCCCCCGTAGCGCGGCGCGCATCGCCCGCTGGCCTGCCAGGACGTCGGTGTGGACGTCGGGCAGCGGGCCTTCGTCGCGGACCGATCCGACGAGCACGAAGGTCTTGTTGGCCTTGACCATCGCGTGCATGATCCCCTGGGTGAGCACGCCGGACTCCACGGCGGCCCGGATGGATCCCTCCCGGCGGATCGTGTTGACCGCGCGGATGTGCTGCTCGCTGCCGCGCTGCACCCGGCCGCTACGCAGCGGCCCGAGCCCCAGCGGCGATCCGTAGAGGGCAGCCTCCACGTCGAGTGTCGCCAGCGCGTTGCCGGCGAACAGCACGTCGACATAGCCAGCCCCGACGAGGGCGACCAGCGCCGGCCCGGCTCCGGTGCTCACCACCGTCTGACCCGCCACCCAGAGCACCTGCGAGCCCTCGGCCTTCACCTCGCGGATCTGGCGGGCGATCGCCCGGACCAGGACCGCCTGCGGCTGGGTGGAGCTCGGCAGCGGGGCGGCCAGGGATTCGTACTCCTCGTAGATCCGGCTGGAATGGGCGGTGACCGGCAGGACGACCTTCACCCCGTCCACGCCGCACACGATCATGTCTCCCGCGCGCACGTCGGTGACCGGTACCGTTCGCACCCGGCCGTGCGAGACGACCAGGCCGCAGTCCATCTCGGGATGCTCCACCGGCACCCACTGGCCGTCGAGGTGGACGACGGTCTCCAGATTGGTGGTGGAGTAGAAGTCCGGGGGGAAGACGCCGTCGCGGTCGGCCGGCTCGCACCGGGCCGTGCCAGACTCGATCTTGTTCACGCCGTGGACCTGGATCCGCATCAGAATGCGCATGAGCTGACTCGGTGAGTCGGCCCCCACCGTGATGACCGCGTGGGACTCGTCATCGTGGCTGCGCCCCAGGTCGATACGAACGACCCGATAGTCACCGCCATAGTCCAGCACGTCATCGAGAACCCGGGCCAGCACGCCCGTATCCATGAGATGTCCGTGGACTTCGACCTTTTCGTGATATTGCACGCCCCACGCCCTTCCATCTCGGTGCCGGTACGACGGCTGCCACGCCGCGCTCAGACCACCGCGCCGTCGTCGGGGCCGTCGAAGTCCGTGGGCGGACGGTCTCCCATCCGCGCGACCAGCGTGCCGACCCCGCCGAGGATCAGCAGAACCCCGGCGACGTTCTGGGTCCGGGACTGGTTGAAGTCGATCAGGTCCGGAACGACGAGGAACATCACACCGAGGGCGATCGAACCGAGCGCCCAGCGTGTCACGGGCCTGATCCGTGGCAGCGGTGGCGGGGGTGGAGGTTCGTAGTGCTCACCGTCCGGGTCCAGACCCGGGTCCAGATCCGGGTCGTCCAGACCCTCCGGGAGCTGGCCGGAACCCGACAGATCGCCGAAGTCGACGACGAGGTCCTCGGTGCCGCCGCGTCCCCGTCGGCCGCCCTCACCGCCCGCGGACGGGAACGGCAACTGGTCGAGCCCGGGTTCGGTCCGGTCCTCCGACACGGGCGGAGCAGCCGGCTCGAACGGCGGACGTAGGATGATCACAGTGGGGCGGTGGGTGTCGTCCAGATCCTCCGCAGCCGGCCACCGGTGGGATTCGGGCTCCTCGTCGAAGCGCGCGATGAGTTCGAAGAACGCGGCGTCGTCGGCTTTCTGGGAGCGCGGGGAGGGCCGCGGTGCGTCGCCCCCCGCGGTTGTCGCGGATCCGTCGCTGTCGCCGTCGAGACCGCCGCCACCCCGGCCGGCCGTGGGCGCGGCACCGGGCGTGGATCCGCCGCTGGTCGGCTCCTCGCGGTTCGCGGAGGTGCCACCGCCACCGGCGGGGGCGCCGCCCGGCCCGCCGAGGGGAGCCCCCTCGGGCGCGGCGCCGTCCGCCGGCGAGGGCCGGTGCTCGCCGGGTCCTGAACCCGGTGACCGCTCAGTCATCGCCGCAGGGCGCGTCGGGCACGAGCGCGCGTGGCGCGTGCCGCCGGACGAATTCCAGACTTCCTTCGAAGATCGTTTCTCGGTCGTTGTCGAGCGTCGCGACGTGGTAACTGTTCTCCAGCAGTCGTTCTTCGGCCGGGGCGCGCAGCCCGGCCAGCAGAATCGCGCCGGAGCTGGCTTCCACCACATGGTCGACGACGCTGCGGTAGGTGAGGACCGGACAGACGATCCGACCGAGCTCCGGCCGGGTCACCGCCCACAGTTGGCGCAGCGACGCGAACGGGCGCAGGGGTACCCGGTCGTAACCGACCTCGGGCACGCCCTCGGCCTTCACGTCGCCAGCCACACCAGGCACGGCGGGGATCACCCGGCTCAGCAGCGGGGCGAACGCCGCGTGCCACCGGTCGGTGGTGAGGCTGGGATTCACCGTGACGAGGCCGGCGAGGTCCCCGCCGTGCTGCTCGGCCAGCCGCAGGGCCAGGGTCCCGCCCATCGACAGCCCCATGACGAAGACCTGCTCGCAGGTGGTCCGCAGCCGCAGGAACGCGGTCTCCGCCGTGGCGTACCAGTCCGGCCAGGTAGTGGGCACCATGTCCTGCCAGCGGGTGCCATGGCCGGGCAGCAGCGGGCACGAGACTGTCAGCCCGACTGCGGAGAGGTACTCGCCCCAGGGCCGCATGCTGCCCGGGGAGCCGGTGAACCCGTGGACCAGCAGCACGCCGACCGACCCACCCTCGAACTCGAACGGTTCCGCGCCCGGGAGGACGGCCGCACCGGTGACACCCGCCATCGTGATCCGCCCTTCGTGCCTCGCGCGCCCGCCCGTATGCCGCGATGCGGGTCCGGCGACGCGCGGAGGGAAAACGCCGGTAAACGCATGCTCGCACGGTCCGCGGGCTGAGGCCACGGTCGTGCGTGTCTCACTCGCCGGGCAACATCGCCGGGCGGAAGCCGCCGGGCAACATCGCCGGGCGGAAGCCGCCGGACGGAAAGTCTCCGCCTGATGACATCGGTGATGGGTGGCTACGCGCGCGGGACATCGGGATCGAGGCGCGGTCCGCGGGGGGTGGGGGGCCCGCCGTCAGGTTTCCTGGCCGGCACCGGAGAATGACACGCCGAGCGGGGTAGACCCCGTTCGGTGGACGTCGTGATGACCTCTCCTTAGGCTCGAACAAGCCCATCATCCTTGCGACCCGGCCCTGGGCGCCCCGGCGCGGTGGGGTCGCAAGGATCGTCGGGGTCTCCGTGGCGGACCCCGGCGAGGCCGCGGGTCGTGGACCGGCGGCGTGCGCCCCGGTGCCCGACCGACCGGTCGGTTCGTGGGAGGTTCGGGCCAGGTGTGATCGGCGTCGGCGGATGAAGACGGGCGACTGGCCACGGGCGCCCCCGGCGGGCCGTCGTCGTGCGGCGGTGACCAGGTGGGAGCTGTCTTGTTCTACTGGGTGGTCAAGGTATTCCTGACACCTGCCCTGCGCCTGTTCTGGCGTCCCTGGGTCGAGGGGGCGGAGAACATCCCCCTGGAGGGGCCCGCGATCCTCGCCGGCAACCATCTCTCCTTCCTGGACCACCTCTTCCTGTCGCTGGTCGTCCCCCGCCGTGTCACCTACCTGGCGAAGAGCGACTACTTCACCGAGGCGGGCGTCAAGGGGTGGTTCAAGCGGGTGTTCTTCAGCGGCGTCGGCCAGATCCCGATCGATCGCAGCGGCGGCAAGGCGAGCGAGGGCGCGTTGCGCTCGGGGGTCCGGGTGCTCCGCCAGGGCCGCCTGCTCGGGATCTATCCGGAGGGCACCCGATCCCCGGACGGCCGGCTCTACCGCGGCAAGGTCGGTGTCGCGCGCTTGGCGCTGGAGGCCGGGGTCCCGGTCATCCCCGTGGCGATGATCGGGACTTTCGAGGTTCAGCCGCCGGGCCAGCTGGTGCCGAAGATCCGTCGGGTCGGCATCCGCATCGGCCGCCCGCTCGACTTCAGCCGCTACGCGGCCATGGCAGATGATCGCTTCGTCCTGCGCTCGGTCACCGACGAGATCATGTACGAGCTGATGGCCCTGTCCGGCCAGGAGTACGTGGACCTGTACGCGAAGCGGGCCAAGGAGGAGCTCGCGGCTGCCCGGGCACAGGCGGCTGCCGGGGCGGCCGTGGCGTCCACCGGCACGGCATCGGTCTCCCCGGCGTCCACCGGCACAGCGCCGGGTTCCTCTGGGGCGGCGACGCCGGCTCGGTCTCCGGATCAGCTCGGGCTGCCGGTCACGGCGCCGGCGAACCCACGTGCCACCAAAGACCGGATCGACCGGGCGGTCTGACCCGTTTGCGGTGGGCACGGCAGGATGGTCCGGTGTGTGGTGACAGCGTTCCTGGCTGGACGGCGATCGGTCGGCGTCGCGGCGGCTTCGAACATCCCCGGCGATTCCCGGGACGGCGTCCACTTCTGGTCGCGCTCGGCCTGATCGTCGGCTGCCTCGCGGGAACGGGCCCGGTACCCGGGGCCTCGGCGGCCGGTTCCCCTGCTGGACCCGCCGCACCTGCTGGACCCGCCGCACCTGCTGGACCCGCTGGACCGTCCGTGGGCGCCGCCCCGGCCGATACGATCGGTCGCTCGGGAACGTATCTCACGGACAGTGATCGCCGGGTGGTCGTCCTGCACGGAATCACGGTGCCGGCCGGGGTGACGCCCACCGCCGGGGACATCGACACCTGGGTCGGCTTCGGATTTACCGGGGTGCGCCTGGCGGTCCCGATGGCCAGTGGCGGCCGCTTCCCGGCGACCTCCGGTGGGCCGGTCCTCGACGGTGCCGGCGCGGCGACCACGCCCGCCGACCCCGGACTCGACCAGGCCGCCGCCCTCACCCGCATGTTCACCGACCGCGGGTTGCGGGTCACGCTGCGGATCGTGCCCGCCTCGGTGGGCTACGTGCCCTCCGTCGCCGGCCTCGCCGCGGGGCTCGAACGGTTGGCGACGCGGTTCCGCGATGTGCCGGGCCTGCTCGGCTACGAGGTGCCCGATGGTGGTGGCGGCGGTGCGGGTCTCGTTGCGGCGGTGGCCGCGCATGACGGCGCGCACCTGCTGTGGCGGGAGCGGCCTGCCCCGTTCGACGCCGCATCGACGGTGGCGGTCAATGATCCGACCGGATACCTGGTCGGCTGGAAGGACGGGTCGGCGGTCAGTGTCCGCGGTCTCGTCGCCTCCGCCGACGCGTTCGGCCTGAGCTGGTTCTACGACGTCCCGAGCCCGACCGGGGGCACGGTGGGCACCGCCGCGCCCGTCGGGAGCGGCGGCGCCGAACGCCGGGCGCCCGCCCCGCCCGCGGACATCGTCCGCCCCTACCCCGTGGCCATCGCCGGGGTACCGGAGGTGTTGCGCTTCGACGCGTCGCGGGTGCTGACGGTGGCCTACCGGACCGCGCCGTCGGCCGGGCCGCCCCTCGCTGCCGGCACGGCGACCGCGATCAGCATGCCGGCCTGGTCCTATCCGACGGGCTATCAGGTGCAGGTCACCGGGGCGCGGGTGACGTCCGCGCCCGGGGCGGGTCTGCTCTGCCTCGTCAGTGATCCCGGCGCCGCCCGGGTCGAGGTCCGGGTCTCCCCGGCGACCGGTCCCGCGGTGACTCCGCCGTCCGTCGCGGGTTCGGCAGGCTGCCGCGCGACGCCGGCGATCGTCCCGGCGGGAGGGCGGTCGCCGGGACCGGACGGTCCTCCGCGGGTGGCGGCGTCCGGGGATGACGCCACGGAGGAGTACTCCGGGCCGCTGCTGTGGCTGCTGCCGTTGGTCGGTGCCGCCTTGGCGGCGCTGCTGCTCGGGGCCTTGCTGCGCCCGTGGCGCCGGCGCTCGGG
>NZ_CDWWXA010000130.1:10249-13560 GCF_977971845.1 Frankia sp. CeCAU1
CCGAGCGGCCGACCATGGCGGACACCTCGGCCGGAGGAGACTGAGCCGGTGGGAACCCGCTTCTTTTACGACACCGAGTTCATCGAACGCACCGACACCGGTCATCACTGGCTCGATCTGGTCAGCGTCGGAATCGTCAGTGAGGACGGCACACAACGGTACTATGCCGTGTCGACCGAGTTCGACCCGTCGTGGGCCGTGCCCTGGGTCCGTCGCAACGTCCTCGACCAGCTGCCGTCGCCATCGGACGAGGCGTGGAAGCCGCGGGCCCGAATCCGCGACGAGATCGCCGCGCTGTTGACCGCGGGCGGTGCCCCCGAGCTGTGGGCCTGGTACGGGGCCTATGACCACGTGGTGCTCTGCCAGCTCTTCGGCACGATGACCGCCCTGCCCGCCCAGCTGCCCCGCTTCACCCGGGACCTGCGTCAGCTGTGGGAGGAAGTGGGCCGGCCGGTTCTTCCCGCACCGCCGCCCAACGCCCACGATGCGCTCGCCGACGCCTTGCACAACCTCGCCCGGTGGCGGGTTCTCGCCCCGCTGCGCGCCCAGGTCGCCGCCGGGTCGAACCCATCCCGATGAGTCGATGACGTGGCCGTGGCGGCCTCGTCATCGCCACGCCACGTGACCGCGCTGTTGTCCTGAAGTGTGACTCTCCCGCTACGCTGCCGCCGGAGAAAGCGGTGTACGGTCGACGGGAGGACTCGGGATGAGGATCGGCGTACTGACCGGCGGCGGCGACTGCCCGGGACTCAACGCGGTGATCCGGGCCGTCGTGCGCAAGGGAGAGAGCGTCTACGGCCACGGCTTTGTCGGGTACCGGGACGGCTGGCGAGGGCCGCTGACCGGCGAGACGGTCCCCTTGGACATCGCGGCCGTGCGGGGGATCCTCCCGCGTGGCGGCACGATCCTCGGCTCCAGCCGCACCAATCCCTACGCCGCCGTGGACGGGCCGGCGCTGGTGCGCGAGCACCTCGCCGCTGCCGAGGTGGACGCGCTCATCGCGATCGGCGGGGAGGACACCCTGGGGGTGGCCGCCCAACTGCACGCCGAGGGACTGCCCGTGGTCGGAGTGCCCAAGACCATCGACAACGACCTCTCCGCGACGGACTACACCTTCGGTTTCGACACCGCGGTCAACATCGCCACGGAGGCGATCGACCGGCTGCACACCACCGCGGAAAGCCATCACCGGGTGTTGATCGTTGAGGTCATGGGCCGCCATGCCGGGTGGATCGCTCTGCACAGCGGCATGGCGGGGGGAGCCAACGTCATTCTCATCCCGGAGCGGCCGTTCGACTTCGACAAGGTGTGCGCCTTCGTCGAAGCCCGGTTCGCCACCCACTACGCGCCGATCATCGTCGCGGCCGAGGGTGCCGTCCCGATCACGGGTACCCTGGTCGCCAGGGAGGGCGAGGTCGATGCCTTCGGGCACGTCCGCCTGCAGGGCATCGGGGCGGTCCTGGAGACCGAGATCCGCGCCCGCACCGGTCGTGACGCGCGCGCGACGGTGCTCGGGCATCTGCAGCGCGGCGGCACGCCCACGGCCTTCGACCGATGGCTCGCGACGCGTTTCGGACTGCACGCCGTCGACGCCGTGCACGAAGGCGACTTCGGGGTGATGGTCGCCCTGCACGGCACCCGCATCGACCGGATTCCGCTGCAGGATGCGACCCGCGAGCTCAAGACGGTGCCCGAGGAGCTCTACCACGAGGCCGAGATCTTCTTCGGCTGACCGGGGGAGGGGCGGGCTGTGGGGCCGGATCCGCTTCGGGAACCGATCCCGCTCCAGGATCTGATTTCGGTCCAGGATCCGGTCCCGATTCGGGAGCCAGGGCCGGGTGCCGATTTCCGGGCGGATGCCTGTCCAAGGGAAGACGCCGATTCCGGGAAGATGTCGGGCGACGGTGACCGCTCGAGCTCGACCTGGGCCGTACCCTGGTGTGGTGAGCGTACTGGATCTCTGGCGGGCCCTTCCGGCCAAGCAGCAGCCGTCCTGGCCCGACCCGGCGGAGTTGAGAGCCGCCCATGACCAGCTCGCAGCCCTCCCTCCGCTGGTCACCGCCCCCGAGATCCGGTCCCTGACCGACCGTCTCGCGCTGGTCGCTCGGGGCGAGGCGTTCCTGTTGCAGGGCGGTGACTGCGCCGAGACCTTCGTGGCGAACACCGCCGACAAGATTCGGGACAAGGTCAAGACGCTGCTGCAGATGGCGGTCGTCCTCACCTATGGCGCGAGCACGCCGGTGGTGAAGGTCGCCCGCATCGCCGGGCAGTACGCCAAGCCGCGGTCCGCGGACATCGAGGCCAGCACCGGGCTGCCCTCCTACCGGGGCGACGCCGTCAACGACATCGCGCCCACGGCCGCCGCGCGGCGGCCCGATCCGATGCGGATGGTCGCCGCCTACCACCAGAGCGCAGTCGCGCTGAACCTCGTGCGGGCCTTCGCCACCGGAGGTTTCGCCGACCTGTCGAAGGTCCACGAGTGGAACAAGGCGTTCGTGCGGGATTCCGCGGCGGGTCGCCGCTACGAGGTGATGGCGACGGACATCGAGCGTGCCCTCGCCTTCATGGCCGCCTGCGGCATCGACCTCGATCGGACCGCCGCGCTGACCGGGGTCGAGCTGTTCACGAGTCACGAGGGCCTCCTGCTGGAGTACGAGCGTGCCCTGACCCGGATCGAGGACGCCACCGGCGACCCGTACGACCTGTCCGCCCACATGATCTGGATCGGCGAGCGGACCCGGGACCTCGACGGTGCCCACGTCGACCTGCTGTCCCGGGTGGGCAATCCGATCGGCTGCAAGATCGGGCCGAAGGCTGGCCCGGACGAGGTCCTCGAGCTTGCCGAGCGGCTCAACCCCGACCATGTCCCCGGCCGGCTCACCCTGATCTCCCGGATGGGGGCAAAGCGGGTCCGGGACACGCTGCCCCCGATCATCGAGAAGGTCAACGCCGCCGGGCCGCCAGTGGTGTGGTCGTGCGATCCGATGCACGGCAACACCCGTGACGTGGGCGGCGTCAAGACGCGCCACTTCGACGATGTCCTCGACGAGGTCTTCGGCTTCTTCGAGGTCCACAAGGCGTTGGGCACCCACCCCGGTGGCCTGCACATCGAGCTGACCGGGGAGAACGTCACCGAGTGCCTCGGTGGGGCCGAACTCATCGGGGAAGACGACCTCGGCGGCCGTTACGAGACCGCCTGCGACCCCCGTCTGAACACCGGGCAGGCGCTGGAACTGGCCTTCCTCGTCGCCGAGATGCTGCAGAACACGCGGGGAGAACGCGGCGCGCCGTGGCCCTCGTGAGCTGGACCT
>NZ_CDWWXA010000131.1:0-12789 GCF_977971845.1 Frankia sp. CeCAU1
CGGGGGAGATGGCGATATTCACGATCCGACCGGGCACGACGATGATCTTCTTGATCGTCCGACCATCGGTCTGCCGGGCGAACTCGGGATGCGCGGCGAGCAGATCGCGAACCGTCTGCTCCGCTGAACCGTCCGGAACCTCGATGGTGAACCGGACCTTCCCGTTCACCTGGACCGGGATCGTCCTGACCGACTCGGCGGCCAGCGCCGGATCCCCGATCGGGAAGGCGACCGTGCTGACCGACTCCTCGTGACCGAGGCGGGACCACAGTTCCTCGGCGATGTGCGGAGCCAGCGGGGCCGCCATCAGGGTGAGCGGCTCGGCGAGCGCGCGGGGGGTGGGGGATTTCCCGTAGCTCTTGCTGACGAAGTTGGTCAGTTCGATGAGCCGGGCGACCGCGGTGTTGAACCGCAGCCCCGCGTATTCGGCGGTGACCGTGAGGATCGTCCGGTGCAGGACGCGAAGAGCCTCGCCGTCCAACGGCTCGTCAACGACGGCGGCCGCCCCGGTGGTTTCGTCGACGACGGTGCGCCACAGCCGCTGGAGGAACCGGTGCGAACCGACGATGTCGTCGGTGTGCCATGGCCGGTCGGCGTCGAGCGGGCCCATCGCCATCTCGTAGACGCGCAGCGTGTCGGCGCCGAACCTGTCGTACATCTCGTCCGGGCTGACGCTGTTCTTCAGGCTCTTGCCCATCTTGCCCGAGCGCCGGTTGACCGGGGCGCCCTGGAAGAGGAACCGGCCGTCGGGGGTCGCCGTCACCTCGGCAGCCGGGACGTACATGCCCCGGGCGTCGGTGAAGGCATCCGCCTGGATGTAGCCCTGGTTGAACAGCCGCTTGAACGGCTCCTTGGTGGAGACGTGGCCCAGGTCGTAGAGCACCTTGTGCCAGAACCGGGCGTAGAGCAGGTGCAGCACGGCGTGCTCGACACCGCCGACGTACAGATCGACGCCGCCGTCGCCGGGAACCGCGCCCGGCCTGGCCATCCAGTAGCGCTCGACGGTCGGGTCGACGAAGCGCTCGGTGTTGGTCGGGTCCAGGTAGCGCAGGTAGTACCAACACGAACCGGCCCACTGCGGCATGGTGTTCGTCTCGCGCCGGTACTGCTTCGGCCCGTCGCCGAGATCCAGGGTGACCGTCACCCAGTCGGCCACCCGGGCCAGGGGGGGCACCGGGTCGCTCGCGTCGTCCTCGGCCATCGCCGTGGGCCGGAAGTCGGTCATCTCCGGCAGTTCGATCGGCAGCAGCTCGTCGGGAACCGCGTGGGGCAGCCCGTCGACGTCGAAGACGACCGGGAACGGCTCGCCCCAGTACCGCTGGCGGGAGAACAGCCAGTCCCGCAGCCGGTACGACCGCGCCGACCTGCCGGCGCCGATCTCCTCCAGCCAGTGAACCGTGGCCTTGATCGCCTCGCTTTTCGACAGGCCGACCAGCACCGGGGCGCCGGCCGGACCGGGCCGATACTCGCCCGCACCGCTGAACGCCTCGGGCCACTGCGCTGATGGAGTCGCGGGCACTACCCCGTGCGCGGCGTACCAGTCCGCGTCCGGCTCCAGCACGGCGGGGATCGGCAGGTCGAACGCGCGGGCGAAGGAGAAGTCCCGGCTGTCGTGCGCCGGTACCGCCATGATTGCCCCGGTGCCGTAGCCCAGCAGCACATAGTCGGCCAGGAAGACCGGGATGACCCCGCCACCGACCGGGTTGCGCACGTACGAGCCGGTGAACACGCCGGTGCGGTCGATGACCTCCTCGCCGCGCTGCCGGTCGCTGCGGTGGGCCGCGAACTCCCGGTAGGCGTCGACGGCGGCTCGCGGGGTCCACGCCGGATCGGCGCCCGCCTCCGGCCCGGCGGTGTCCGCCGGTTCCGTGCCGCCGCCCGGCCGTCCCGCCGGGAAGCGCCAGCTCACCGGGGTGTCCGCCGGCCAGGTGTCGGCGATCAGCGCGTCGGCCAGGGGATGTTCGGGCGCGAGTACCAGGAAGGTGGCCCCCGCCAGGGTGTCCGGGCGGGTGGTATAGACCTCGATGCGCCGGGCGGTCGATGAGCCAGACGGATCGGACGGATCGGACGCCCTGGATGGACCTGCCCCCCCGCCGGGGGCGACGACGGTGAACTCGACGCTGGCGCCCTCGCTGGGACTGATCCAGTTGCGCTGCATCTGCTTGATCGAGTCCGGCCAGTCGACCAGGTCGAGGTCGGAGATCAGCCGCTCGGCGTAGGCGGTGATCCGCAGGATCCACTGCTTCAGCGGCCGGCGAAACACTGGGTAGTTCCCGATGTCGCTGCGGCCGTCGGCGGTGACCTCCTCGTTCGCCAGCACGGTGCCCAGCCCCGGGCACCAGTTGACCAGCTGTTCGGAGATGTAGGCCAGGCGGTGCGCGTTGACGACCTTCCGGCGGGACACCTCGTCGAGTTCGGTCCACGCCAGCCCGGCCGGGTTCGCAGCCCGGACCGCGTCAACCGACACGGCCGTGTTCCCCCCGGCGGGGCCGGCTACCGGCGCCCGGGTGCCCGCGGCGAACTCCTCGATCAGCTCGGCGATCGGCCGGGCCCGGCCGGCCTGCGGGTCGTACCAGCTGTTGAAGATCTGTTGGAAGATCCACTGCGTCCAGCGGTAGTAGCCCACGTCGGTCGTCGCGATCTCGCGGCGGGTGTCGTGGCCCAGCCCCAGCCGGGAGAGTTGGCGGCGCATGTTGGCGATGTTGGCGTTGGTGGTGTCGCGGGGATGCTGGCCCGTGTTGATGGCGTACTGCTCGGCGGGCAGGCCGAAGGAGTCGTATCCGAACGGATGCAGCACGTGCCGGCCGGACATCCGCAGATAGCGGGCGAACACGTCGGTGCCGATGTACCCCAGCGGGTGCCCGACGTGCAGCCCCGAGCCGCTCGGATAGGGGAACATGTCCATGATGTAGAACGGCTCCCGGCCGGCGACCTTCTCGAAGCCCGCCGAGAGCGGCCCGACCGGGTTCGGCGAGTTGAACGTGCCCTCGTCGGCCCACCGGCGCTGCCAGCGCCGCTCGATGTCGGCGGCGAGCCGGGCGTCGTACCGGAAGCTCGGCTCGACGCTCCCGGTCCCGGCGGGGGCGCCGCCCGCGGCTGCCGGGATGATCCCGCCGGACGCGCCGGTCGGTGCCACCGTGGTGTCCGCGGCGCCGGTCCGGGCGCCGGGCTCGGCCGTCTCACTCATCGCTCGTGCCATCCAAACTCGTTGGTACGTCGACCCTCTCACCGCTCTCGCGGCGGGAACGGCGGCCTGACGGACGGCGGTCGGGCGAGCGGACGGCGGGGATCGTGCGGTCCCATGAGCCTATCCGCCGGGTACGTCGGCGCGGCGGGCCGGTCGAGGAAGCGCGCCGATCACGTCGGCGCGGCGTGGAGATGAGGGCGGACTACCTGGGCGCGCCTTTGGTTGCATATCCAGAGGCCTACGGGGTTCCGCGGGCCTGGCGGACACGCAGATCATGAGGAGTTCGGGTGCCTAACAAGCTCGCGGAGCAGACGTCTCCGTACCTGCTACAGCACGCGGACAACCCGGTCGACTGGTGGCCCTGGAGCCCGGCGGCCTTCGCCGAGGCGGCCCGGCGGGGGGTGCCGGTGCTGCTCTCGGTGGGCTACGCATCCTGCCACTGGTGCCATGTCATGGCGCACGAATCGTTCGAGGACGTCGTGACCGCCGAGTACATGAACGACCACTTCGTCAACATCAAGGTGGATCGGGAGGAGCGGCCCGACGTCGACTCCGTCTACATGGACGTCACCGTCGCCCTGACCGGGCACGGCGGCTGGCCGATGACGGTGTTCCTCACCCCTACCGCCGAGCCGTTCTTCGCCGGCACCTACTTCCCGCCGCGTCCCCGGCCTGGCATGGGGTCGTTCCGTCAGGTCCTGACGGCGGTCACCGAGGCCTGGCAGACCCGGCGGGACGAGATCGAGGAGTCGGGGGCGGACATCGCCCGCCGGCTCGCCGAGGCGGCGACGCGTGGTCCGGCGTCCGGTCTCGCCGCCGAAATCACCCCGGCTCTGCTCGACACCGCCGTGGCGGGGCTGTCGGCCCGCTTTGACGCCCGTCACGGTGGATTCGGCGGTGCGCCGAAGTTCCCGCCGTCCATGGTAGCCGAGATGCTGCTGCGGCACTCCGCCCGCACGGGGGACGCGCGCAGCCTGGAGATGGTCGCGGTGACCTGCGAACGGATGGCGCGTGGGGGCATCTACGACCAGCTTGCCGGGGGGTTCGCCCGGTACGGCGTCGATGCGACGTGGACGGTCCCGCACTTCGAGAAGATGCTCTACGACAACGCGCTGCTGCTGCGGGTCTACCTGCACCTGTGGCGAGCCACCGGGTCGGCACTGGCCGAACGGGTGGCCCGGGAGACGGCAGCCTTTCTGCTCGCGGATCTGCGCACCCCCCAGGGGGGGTTCGCCTCGGCGCTCGACGCGGATGCCGTTCCCGCGGATGCCGTTCCCGCGGATGCCGTTCCCGCGGACGCCGTTCCCGCGAGCGCTGCCCCGGCGGGAGCGCACCCCGAGGAGGGGGCCAGCTACGCCTGGACACCCGCCCAGTTCGTCGCCGTCCTCGGGCCGGAAGACGGGCGGTGGGCCGCCGGCGTCTTCGGCGTCACCGAGGAGGGCAGTTTCGAACGTGGTACGTCGGTGCTGCGCCTGCCGGCGGACCCGGACGATCCGGCGAGGTTCGCGGCGGTCCGCGCGGCCCTGGCCGCGGCACGGGCGACCCGGCCGCAGCCGGCTCGCGACGACAAGGTGGTGGCCGCCTGGAACGGCCTGGCCATCGCGGCGCTGGCCGAGGCCGGCGCGTTGTTCGACGAGCCGGACTGGATGCGGGCCGCCGAACAGGCCGCCGTCCTGCTCCGGGACGTGCATCTCGTCGACGGACGCCTGCGCCGGACGAGCCGGAACGGGCTGGTTGGCGTGAACGCCGGGGTACTGGAGGACTACGGCGACGTCGCCGAGGGACTGCTCACCCTGCACCAGGTCACCGGCGATCCGGAGTGGCTCGCGCTCGCCGGGACGCTGCTGGACATCGTCCGTGATCGGTTCGCGGCCTCTGACGGGGGGTTCTTCGATACCGCGGACGACGCGGAGGTGCTGTTGCGCCGGCCGCGGGACGACTCGGACTCGGCGACCCCGTCGGGCCAGGCTGCTGTCGCCGGTGCCCTGGTCAGCTACGCGGCGTTGACCGGTTCCACCGGACACCGGTCGGCCGCCGAGACGACGGTGGCGCGCGTCGCTCCGTTGCTGGCCCGGGATGCCCGGTTCGCCGGTTGGGCCGGTGCGGTCGCCGAGGCGCTGCTGGCCGGGCCGGCCGAGGTCGCGGTCGTGGACAGCCCGGCGCTGGAACGGCTCGCCCGCCTCGGCACGGCGCCCGGTGCGGTCGTGGTGACCAGCGGACCGCTGACCGTCGGCCGGGAAACGGCTGGGGTGTACGTGTGCCGGGACTTCGTCTGTGAGCTGCCGGCCCGGACCGCAGCCGAGGTGCGCCGCCAACTCGGGGTGAAGGTGGCCAGCTGACCGTCCCCTCTTCTTTCACTGGTGGTGCGGTAAGCATGTTGCACTGGTGGTGCGGTAAGACTGGTGGTGCGGTAAGGCTGGTGGTGCGGTAAGGCTGGTGGTGCGGTAAGCATGTAATTGTCACGAGGGGTTCTTCGGATCCGCTCTGGAGCGCCAGATCGGGCCTCCGGGCCCGGATCAGCCGCCAGGCCGGGCCCGCGCGCGGGTTCCGATCGGAGATCGAGGGGACACGTCATGTCCGGTCCGCGTGGACGGGGGTACGGCAGGCCGGGGGAGCGGGCGGAGGTGGTTCCGGCGGACGACGCCGCAGCCTGGTTCGCCGAGCACATCCCGGCCGGGTGGTTCGCCGGGATGCCCACGGTGGTCGTGGACCGGGACGAGATCACGGTCATCGGGGTACTCGCGGCCGGCGGCGCCGCGCCCGGAGGAGGGCCGTCGGCGACGGGGGCCCGGATCCGGCGGTTCCGGGAGCAGACCCGTGAGGAACGGATCGCCATCGCCACGAAGGCCGAACATCGGTACAACCGCAAGGTGGCGTGGGGCGCGACCGTCGGTGACACCACCGAGCTGTTCACCGCGCTGTCCGTGCCGGTGATGACCCGGCTGCGCCAGCCGGAACGCCAGGTGCTCGACACCCTCGTCGACTCGGGGGTGGCGCGCAGCCGCAGCGAGGCCCTCGCCTGGTGCGTACGTCTGGTGGGCGAGAACGCCGACAGCTGGCTGCGCCAGCTCCGGGAGGCCATGGAACAGGTGGAGAAGATCCGCTCGGTGGGCCCTCGGCTGTAGCCGCCGGAGCCCCCGGTAGCCGCCGTGCGGGGGAAGGCTGTTAGTAGATGGCGAAGAGCAGCGCAATGTAGTGGCAGGTCGCGGCGACGAGGGTGAAGGCATGGAACACCTCGTGGTAGCCGAAGATCGTGGGTGCCGGGTCCGGTCGCCGGCAGGCGTAGACGACGGCGCCGAGGCTGTAGCAGACCCCCCCCACGAGCAGAAGTACCATCGAGGCGATCCCGGCCCGGTGGGCGAGCTCCGGGATCACGAAGACGGCCACCCAGCCGAGCGCGATGTAGAGCGGCACGGTCAGGTACCGCGGCGAGTGCAGCCACAGCATCCGGATGGCGACGCCGAGTCCCGCCCCTCCCCACACCACCGCCAGGACCACCCGAGCGGTCGTCGGCGGCATCGCAATCAGGGCGAAGGGGGTGTAAGTCCCGGCGATGAAAACAAAGATCATTGAGTGGTCGAGGCGTTTCATGCGCGCCCGGGCACGTGATGTCGACCACATCGTCCGGTGATAGAGGGCGCTCGTTCCGAAGAGGGCCGCAATACTCAGGGCGTAAACCGCGATACCGAGCCGGGCACGCAGCGTGGTAGCCAGTGCCACCGCAATGACGCCTAGTGTCAGGCTGATCGGGAAAGCGCCGGCATGTAGCCATCCCCGCATGCGCGGTCGCACCAGGTCACGCGGGTGCGAGGCGATGTCCGTCTGCGGAGGCCCGGCTGGCTGCTGTACGAGGGAAGCCACGCCGAGAACGATAGCCCGAGGGTTGCCGCCGTCACGAAGCGGAGCTGGACGGCAGCGGTCGGTCCGTATCGGTGCGTGATGGATCCGACGCTTCTGCGCACTCGCTATCGCGCGACTGCGGACGGAACGCGCGGTACAGTCTAATGATCCTGAACGTGGCCTCGAACTCCCCCTATATTGTGGGTTTTGTCTGAACGTCCACGAGTACGTTCGAGTTCTCAAGTGGGTACCTGCATATGGGAAGAGAGCGCGGCAGGTTCGACTCGACCGGAGGTGTGAGCTGTGACAACCGCGGCACAGGTTTCGGGGCTGGACGTGGCCCCCACGAGGCACGCCAGGCTGGTTGCCTGGGTGCGCGAGATTGCCGAACTCACCCAGCCGGATCGGGTTGAGTGGTGCGATGGATCAGAGGCGGAGTTCGATCGGCTGACCTCTCTTCTGATCGAGCAGGGGACCCTGGTCCGGCTGAATGACGAGAAACGTCCGAACAGCTTTTACGCCGCTTCGGACCCGGGCGACGTGGCCCGCGTGGAGGACCGCACCTACATCTGCTCCGAGCAGGCGGAGGACGCCGGTCCGACCAACAACTGGCTGGACCCTGCCGAGATGCGGGCCACGCTCCGGGGCCTGTTCGCGGGGTGCATGCGGGGTCGGACGATGTACGTCGTCCCGTTCTGCATGGGTCCGCTCGGCTCGCGCATCTCGGCCCTCGGCGTCGAAATCACCGACTCGCCTTACGTCGTCATCTCCATGCGGACGATGACCCGGATGGGAACGCCCGCCCTCGAGCAGCTTGGAACGGACGGTTTCTTTGTTCCGGCCGTCCATTCCCTGGGCGCTCCGCTGGAACCTGGCCAGGCCGATGTTCCGTGGCCGTGCAATACGACGAAGTACATTACCCATTTCCCGGAAACCCGGGAGATCTGGTCCTACGGATCGGGTTACGGCGGAAACGCACTGCTCGGCAAGAAGTGCTATGCGCTGCGTATTGCGTCCGTCATGGCCCGCGACGAGGGCTGGCTCGCCGAGCACATGCTCATCCTCAAACTGACGTCTCCCGCCGGCAAGGTCCACTACATTGCCGCCGCATTTCCGTCGGCCTGTGGAAAGACCAATCTGGCGATGCTCATCCCAACCCTGCCGGGCTGGCAGGCGGAGACTGTCGGTGACGACATCGCCTGGATGCGCTTCGGTGAGGACGGCCGGCTGTACGCGGTCAACCCGGAGGCCGGGTTCTTCGGGGTCGCCCCGGGGACCGGCGAGCAGACCAACCCCAACGCGGTCAGGACCCTCTGGGGCAACGCCATCTACACCAACGTGGCCAGGACCGATGACGGTGACGTCTGGTGGGAGGGGCTGAGCAAGCAGCCGCCGGCGCACCTCATCGACTGGAAGGGCCGCGACTGGACCCCCGAGTCCAGCGAGCCCGCCGCACACCCCAACGCCCGCTTCACCGTCCCGGCGGGCCAGTGCCCGACGATCGCCCCGGAGTGGGAGGATCCGCGCGGCGTGCCGATCTCGGCGATCCTGTTCGGCGGGCGCCGGGCGACCGCGGTGCCGCTGGTCACCGAGGCTCCCGACTGGCGGCGCGGGGTGTTCTTCGGCTCGATCGTCGCCTCCGAGACGACGGCGGCCCAGGCCGGAGCGATCGGCAAGCTGCGCCGGGACCCCTTCGCGATGCTGCCGTTCTGCGGCTACAACATGGCCGACTACTTCGCCCACTGGCTCGAGGTCGGGCAGAAGGCCGACCAGACGAAGCTCCCGCGGGTCTACTACGTGAACTGGTTCCGCAAGAGCCCGGAGGGCAGGTTCCTGTGGCCGGGATTCGGCGACAACAGCCGTGTCCTCGCCTGGATCGTCGGTCGCCTGGAGGGCACGGCAGCCGGGGTGGAGACGCCGCTCGGCGTCCTGCCGACGAAGGACGCCCTACCCGTTGACGGCCTCGACATCGCCGAGGAGGACCTCGAGACCCTGCTCACGGTGGACGTCGAGGTGTGGAAACAGGAGGCCCAGCTGATCCCCGAGCACTACCAGACGTTCGGGGAACGGCTTCCGGCCGCCCTGTGGACCGAGCACGAGGCGCTTGTCGAGCGGCTGAACAGGGCAGACTGAGCGGCTGACGCACCCAACCGCGAGCTCCGTCCGGGGAGCGCACCGCCGGCACGGCACTTCGTGGCAGCGCCTCGCAAGGCAACCCCGTGGCAGCGCCTCGTGTGATACCCCCGAGCGGGTCGGCCGAAGGCCGAGCCGCTCGGCGGGCTCCCGGCCCGGCCCGTGGCGACCGGTCGGCCGGGTGCGGCCTTCCTTCGCCGGCCCGGCGGCCGGCCCGGCTCCGGACTCGTTCGTAACTCCGCGTCGCGTCCGTTGTTCCGCCGTCGGCGGGCCGCGTTCCTACCGAGTGTCGCGGTACGGCTCACCTGAGCGGAGCACCATCCGATAATGACCACCCCGCGGATCCCGCATGTTCGCCGGGGATCAATCCCTTCTCCGGGTGAATTTCCGGGAATTCCCCAGCCGGTTGGCTGAATTTCCTCCGACCCGCCCGACGGTGCCAGTCGGCGCCCTCTTTCGGGCCCGGTTTGGTTCGATCCGATCTCGATGACATGTCGAGACAACGAGTGTCCGATCATCGGCCCGCGGTGTTCCATGGCCCGCGGTGTTCCATGGCCCGCGGTGTTCCATGGTGTTCCGTCGCGTTTCCCCCGCGGGCGCGCCTCATGCCGTCACCTCTCGGTCGTCGCGTTTCGGGTGACCCCTCACCGGCCATCACGCCTCGGCCTGTCACGTTCTGGCCTGTCGCGTTTCGGCCCACCGTGTCTCTGGCCGGCACGCCCGCGGTCATCCGGCTCTCGTCGGTCGCCGGGCTCATGGATCCGGTGGCGACCTGCGGCCGGTCGGTGCCTGTTGCCCCGGTCGGTGCCCGTCGCCGGAGTCGGCGCAGGTCCCGGGGCTTCTGAACCGGGCAGGGCGCGGTGACCTGGCTTCCTCGGGCGGCCGCTCGTGGTCCGGCCTCCGACGGCGCCACGCGCGGCGGCTGATGCTCCGCGTCATGATCCGGACGCAATGTGACCGATCGGGGTGCGACGGGAACTCCGGGGTGCGAGACGTTCCCAGTTCTTAACGTAACGTGTTGTCGGAAGTGGGTCGCCATCATCGAGGGCTGCGGTTACCGTGGGAGCGCTAGCGTCTCAAGCCGTGGTCCGGCATGGTGCCGGACCTCTCGGGAGGCCCCTCGGTGCCGCAAGCGCGACTACACCAGGAGGCCGGTGCCCGGCCCCTGCAGGGGTCGGTCCCGGACTACCTCCGAGTAAGCGGGTGGGCGTGTGCCACGAACGCATGTCGTCGACACAAGCGTGCTGCTTTCTGATCCTGGCGCGCTGCTGCGGTTCGCGGAGCACAATGTCGTGCTCCCCCTCGTTGTCATAGGGGAGCTGGAAGGCAAAAGGAACCATCCGGAACTGGGCTGGTTCGCCCGGGAGGCACTACGCATCCTGGACGATCTGCGCATCCGGCATGGTCGCCTTGATCAACCGCTCCCGCTGGACAACGGCGGGATGCTACGGGTGGAACTCAATCACACCGATGCGGCGGTGCTTCCACCGGGGTTCCGGGTCGACACGAACGACTCGCGGATCCTGTGCGTCGCGATGAACCTCGCCCGCGAGGGTGCCGACGTCGTACTGGTCACGAAGGATCTCCCGCTGCGGGTCAAGGCGTCGGTGCTGGGGCTGCCCGCCGAGGAGTACCAGGCGCTGTCCCCGGTGGACACCGGCTTCTCGGGGATGGCCGAGCTCACCGTCACCCAGGAGGACCTCGACCGGCTCTACTCCCGCGAGTACACCGAGATCCTGGAGGCCGCCGACCTGCCCTGCCACACCGGCCTGGTCCTCACCACCACCGGGGGGAGCGCCTCCGCGCTCGGCCGGGTGACCGCCGACAAGCAGGTCCGGCTCGTCCGCGGCGACCGCGACGCGTTCGGCCTGCACGGTCGCTCCGCCGAGCAGCGGGTCGCCCTCGACCTCCTGCTCGATCCGGATGTCGGGATCGTCTCCCTCGGCGGTCGAGCCGGCACCGGTAAGTCGGCGCTTGCCCTGTGCGCCGGGCTCGAAGCTGTGATGGAGCGCCGGGCGCACCGCCGGGTGGTGGTTTTCCGCCCGCTGTACGCCGTCGGTGGCCAGGAGCTCGGGTACCTCCCGGGCAGCGAGAACGAGAAGATGGCGCCCTGGGCCCAGGCGGTGTTCGACACTCTCGGTGCGCTCGTCTCCCCCGAGGTCATCGAGGAGATCGTGGATCGTGGGATGCTGGAGGTGCTGCCGCTCACGCACATCCGTGGCCGGTCCCTGCACGACGCGTTCGTGATCGTCGACGAGGCCCAGTCCCTGGAGCGCGGGGTGCTGCTGACCGTGCTGTCCAGGCTCGGGCAGGGGTCACGGGTGGTGCTCACGCACGACGTGGCACAGCGCGACAACCTGCGGGTCGGCCGGCACGACGGGGTCGCCTCGGTGATCGAGACCCTGAAGGGCCACCCGTTGTTCGCGCACGTCACGCTCACCCGTTCCGAGCGATCGCCGATTGCGGCCCTGGTCACGACGATGCTGGAGGATCTCGTTCTCTGAGCGATCTTGTTCTCTGGCGGCGTGCTCCCCGATGGTCCGGCGAACGTTCGATGAACCTCCGGAGAACCCCCGGAGAACGTTCGGAGGGCATCTGGAGAGCGTCCGAGGGTCCCGGGCTACGGGAACGTGTGGCCGCGGTGCGCGGTTGTGCGAGGAGACAACCACCGGAGGTGGCTTCCCATGTTCTTCGGTCGTCACAAGACGACACTGCCCACGCCCGAGCAGGCCCTTCCCGGCCGGGATCGGCCGGTGTTCGCGGGCGACGTCCCGCACACCGTGCTGGGGACCCCGCTCGCCGGCCCGTTCCCGGCGGGTCTGGAGACCGCCGTGTTCGGCCTCGGCTGCTTCTGGGGGGCCGAGCGCGCGTTCTGGAAGGTTCCCGGGGTGTACACCACCGCCGTCGGCTACGCCGGAGGGCACACCCCGCACCCCACTTATGAGGAAGTGTGTTCCGGGCTGACCGGGCACACCGAGGTCGTCCTCGTGGTGTACGACCCCGCGAAGGTCGGCTACGAGGAGCTGCTGCGCGTGTTCTGGGAAGGGCACGACCCGACCCAGGGCATGCGGCAGGGCAATGACGCGGGCACCCAGTACCGTTCGGCGATCTACACCACCACTGCCGGGCAGGCCGCCGCGGCGGCTGCCAGCCGCGAGGCGTTCCAGCAGGTGCTGACCGCCGCGGGCCTCGGGGCGATCACCACCGAGATCGCCCCGGCTGGTCCGTTCTACTACGCGGAGGAATACCACCAGCAGTACCTCTCCGACGCCAAGAACCCCGGCGGCTACTGCGGCCTGGGTGGCACGGGCCTGTCAGTACGTGGCCCATGGTCAGAGCGGGAATCTACGTCAGAGCCAGCCAGGACCGAACAGGCGCAGGGCTAGCAGTCTCACGTCAGGAGGCGGGCTGCCGCCCCCTCTGCGACCGTAAGGGCTGGGCGGACGAGGACGTCTACTACGGACAAGGATGTCGGTGCCCACTCCGGACGGCCACGCCCGGAGTGGGACCGGCTCGTTGACGACATCAAAGCAGGCCGCCTCCAGGCGATCGTCTACTGGCACATCGACCGGCTGACCCGCCAGCCCCGCGAAGTTGCGGGACGATGCCGGGCCGCACTTCGGGTTCGG
>NZ_CDWWXA010000132.1:0-12695 GCF_977971845.1 Frankia sp. CeCAU1
GTGCGATGCGACGCGTCCGCCTCCATGCCGTCCGCCCGCCCGCCCGCATGATCGACCAGGTGATTTGTCGGGTCGGACGTCCTGTACCGTCCACCGGGGCGTGCGCCGGGTGCATGGAGGCGGACGCGTCGCATCGCACGGCAGATCCGGCGGGGTGTCGGGGCTCCCCGTCGCGGCGCAATCGATCTGCATGCGGAGTATTACTGTTGGTATTGACAACGGTTGTTACATCCAAGACAGTGGTGATCGTTGTCGCTGCCACCAGCCCAGGAGGTATCCATGTCCCTGACGGTGTCGCCCGACCTGTTGACGCAGGCCGAACAAGGTCACGTCGACGAGGCCGACTTCCTCGCCTGCATCCGCACTTCCCTGCCCTACGCCTACGGCCTGGTCGAGCGGCTCGCCTGCGAGCTGCCCACCGCAACCCGCGACTTCGCCGACAACCAGACCCCGCCCGCGGACGACGCCGAGCAGGGCCAGCTGTTGCGGGCGATGGCCAGCACCTCGATACGCGCGGCTCTGGAACGGCACTTCGGCGTGGCGCTGGCCTTCCAGAACTGCCATCGGTTGGCCGCTTTCCGCCCCCAGGCCACGAGCGGCGAGCAGTACCGCCGCTTCGTCTCCCCGGAGAGCCAGGTCCTCAACCAGCAACCGGAGTTCGTCAACTGCTAGTTTGGGCTCCCGGGATATTTTGATCCCGATGGCCCGGTGGGCCGGTGTTGTCCATTTTGGACCAGATTTTTTGTACCGGATCTGTCCTGGACGTTCATCCACCGGCCCGCCTGGCCCATCGATCAGAATCGGGTAACGCCCACGATGTGACGTCAGTCGGGGGGAGCGTCGAGGCAGACGGACCTCCTACCTCGCGTTCATCGACGCCACGAACACCAAAGCGTCGATCGCGCAACGGGGCAGGGCGCTGTGGCGTGTTACCGCTACCGCGTCGGGATGCTCAGGATGACGTCGCGGCCCACGCTGCTCACGGTCGGATGCGCCGGCGGTGCTGGCCTGCGTCCACACAGCCCGAGGTAGTAGGTCACCACACCCTCGAAGTCGCCGCCCTGCTTCACGTGGACGACATTCGTTGTCCGGCCGAGAGGGAAGAGGTTCCTTGGAGCGGTGGGTTGACCTTCGAGGTTGTGCGCGGCGGAATTGTGGAGGGTGACCTTCACGAAGGATCGGCCCAGCACAAAGACTCGATTACCGGATCCGTCCTGGATCAGCCCCGATCTCGGCACGTACTCGGCTCTGACATCTTTCGGCGCTGACGGCCGGAAGACGAAGGTGACGATGTCCACCCGGGCGCTGGCCGCGTGGGCGAAGCGGATGTGCATGAGCACAGGTGTGACCGGTGGAGCCGCCGCCCGAGAAACCCCCGCCTCGGTGAAGACCAAGCTGAGGGTGAGGAGCAGGACGGCGCTTATGGCTGCGGCGATCCTTCTCATTTCTGGTTCCTTTTTCTTCGCTGCTTGGGGGGCACCAAAAGGCGTCCAACCTGATACGTGTGGCCAAGCGTCCCGTGGTGGCGCCCGGGCCGGGCCGGGCACCGCACGCAGGGCGTGTGCGCCGCTCGCGCGGACCGCTTCCGGGTAACTGGCGCACGGCAATCGGTATGAGTCAGAGCCCTGCCACGGAGGGAGACACGGATCGCCGTTATGAGTCTCGGCGAAGGCGTTGGTCCTTACTCCGTGCATGAGGCCACCCCCTCGGGGGTTCCGCTCGCGGCCTACAGGTTCCGCCCTGCCCTGGGGGGTGTCAATTTGGCGAACCGGCGGAATCCGGGCCGGTGGCCGGTGGCCGGTGGCCTAGACTGGAACCGTGCACGATGGCGCGGTGACGCTGTTCCTCTGCGGCGACGTGATGCTAGGCCGCGGTGTCGACCAGATTCTGCCGCATCCGGGAGATCCGAGGCTTTCCGAGGGATATGTCCAGGATGCCCGCGCCTATGTCGAGCTGGCGGAGGCGGTGAACGGCCCGATTCCTCGTCCGGTCGAATTCTCCTGGCCCTGGGGTGACGCGCTGCCCGTGCTGGATGAGGTCCGGGCCGATGTTCGGGTGGTGAACCTGGAAAACAGCATCACCCGGTGCGATGACTTCGCCGCCGGAAAGGCGGTTCATTATCGGATGAATCCGGACAACCTTCCCTGTCTGGCCGCCGGCCGGCCCGATGTGTGCGTGCTGGCGAACAACCACCTGCTGGATTTCGGCCACCGCGGGCTCGTCGAGACCCTCGACGCGTTGTTCACGGCCGGGCTGAGAGCGGTGGGAGCCGGACGCGACGCGGACGAGGCGTGCAAACCGGCCATGGTCCCGCTCGGCGGGGGCCGGCGGGTCCTGGTCTTCTCGTTCGGCCTGTCCTCCAGCGGCATTCCACGGACGTGGGCCGCGACCCCGGGCCGGGCCGGCATCGACGTCATCCCCGAACTGTCGGACGCCACCGCCGAGGAGGTGACCGCCCGCGTCCGGCGGGCGAAGCGCCCCGGTGACCTCGTCGTCGCCTCCGTCCACTGGGGATCCAACTGGGGCTATGACGTAGACGACGACCAGATCCGCTTCGCCCGCCGGCTCATCGATGGCGGTGTCGACGTCGTGCACGGGCATTCGTCGCACCATCCGCGTCCCGTCGAGGTGTACCGGGACCGGCTTGTCCTGTACGGCTGTGGCGACTTCATCAACGACTACGAGGGCATTACCGGCTACGAAATGTACCGGGACGACCTGCGGCTGGCGTACTTCGTCTCCGCCGGGGTCGCCGTCGATCCGCCCGGCGCGACGCTGACCGGCCTGCGGATGGTGCCCCTGCAGACACGGCGGATGCGGTTGTGGCGCGCCGCACCCGAAGACGCCGGGTGGCTACGGGGGGTTCTCACCAGGATCAGCCGTGGCTTCGGGACACGGTTCGATCTCAACGCGCCCGGCGTGCTGTCGCTGCGCCAGCCATGAGCGAACCCTCGATGGTGCGCTCCAGCGCTTCGACAGCCTCGGCCAGCGACGAAGGCCGGAAGGTCAGGACCGGTCCGTCAGGCACGCTCACGCCGGCGTGGGGGGCACCAGCCGGCTGAGCACGTCGAGTTCCGCCAGCCACAGCTGCCCCAGCCGGGCGTGGTTCGGCACGCTGGCACTGGCCACGAACGTGACACCGACCCGCTCGTCGATGCCAAGCATGGCGACGGCCAGATGCTGACGTCCGACGAGTAGTTGGCCCGTGCCGACCAGCCCGGTAACCGCGCGTCCCGCGACAGCCAGCGGCCCGCGCATCGTCCGGACGTTGCTCGCCACCAGGGCCATCTTCCGGGTCTGGGCCGGGTAAGCGGCGGCGCCCGCGAGCATGCGGGGCGAGGCGATCGTCGCCAGGGTGGAGAAGTGGTGACGTTCCACCACCCCCAGCCCGCCCTTCTTCATGCGACGGGTCTCCGCGGCGATCCACGCCAGCCGCCGGCCGGGGTCCGGCTCCCCGCAGGGAAGCGGGACACGCACACCCGAGGAATAGTTCGACAGCACGTTCCGTTCGGCCGCGGTCCGGAAACTGATGGGCATCAGCGCGTGGATGGGCTGACGGTCCCGGCGCCATTCGGGAAGGGACCACGTCCGCAGCGCCCCGGCGAGCGCGGCGAGATAGACGTCGTTGACCGTGACATCGTGGTGGCGGGCCACGGCTCGCAGCGTGCCCAGATCGGTGGTGACCCAGGAATGTCGCGCCGGCCCGGCCGGCGGCCCGCCCCAGGCCTCGAGGGCGCGGGTGGGCGCCAGGCAACGCAGCCCCCGGCCGACGAAACCCGCATAGTCCGAGGACCGCGGCCGGCGGACAGCGGGAGGCAGGCCGAGGTCGAGTTCGTCCTCCCCCCCGAAGAGCAGGTGCAGCGCCTGGTAGAGCGCGAAGCCGTCCTGCTGGATGTGGCTGGTCCGGTACACCAGCACCGTGCCGGACGACCCCGGGGCGCGCAGCAGGTAGAGCATCCACGGCGGCCGGCTGAGGTCGATCGGCTGGGCGGCAATACGGTCGACGGCGGCACGCAGCCGCGCATCGCCGACACCACCGTCGCCCCCGCCCACACCGCCCACACCGCCCACACCGCCGGCGGACGGTAGGTCCATGGCAACAACGTGGTCGTCGACGTTCAGGCCTGGACCGCAGACCCAGAGGGTCTCGTTCGCCGTCGAGCGGCGACCGGAGAACCGGACCGCGACAGTCTCGAGACGGTCGGTAAGCATCCGTGCCCGAGGGTCGCGCAGCCGCTCGGCGACGTGCGCACGCAGGTCCGCCAGCTCCAGCGGAGGGCCGTCGACGAACAGCAGCGCACCGACGTCCTGGAACTCCCCGGGATTGAGCCGGCTGAAGGCGAGGTAGGCCCGGTCACCCGAGGTCAGTGGACGAGCGTATGTCCGCTCGGGACCGGCCTTCGTGACCACGTCGAGCAGGGCCATCAGACGCTCCCCCACCCCGTCCGGGGGCGCGGAGCGCAGGCCTGGAAATCGGGCTGAACAACTTCACCAGATTGACGCGTCAACACGCCAAAGACACATGGGCCCATGTACCTATTACTCCTGACTCCGAGCAGGCCACCGGGGGTCTGTGTCGCACGTCTCCACGGAACAGACCCGAATGGGGAAAAGAACACCGTACAGCACCATCACCAGCAACAATCAGATATGGCGTCGCCAGCGCAAGATAATGACGCGTTTACGACACCACCACGAAAGGGCTATGGCACCGCTTCATCAGGCGCACCGAACAATGGCCACCGGATCGCGTTCGCACGCCGCCCAGTTCGCACGCCGCCCAGGCCCGCACGCCGCCCAGATCCGCACGCCTCCCAGTCCTCGCCACGGCCGTCCAGGCAGCGAGCGAGCCAGTCGGCGGCCCTGACGAACTCGTGATCCGTCATGCTTGGGGGTACGGACGGGGCGGCCTCGTCGGCGCGGGGGTAGGACCCCAAGAAACGGATCTTCCGGCAGATCCGGTGCAGCCCCATCAGGGCCTCGCGCACCCGGCGGTCGCTGATGTGCCCTTCCGCGTCGATCGAGAAGCAGTACCGGCCCAGGCCCTCGCCGGTCGGCCTGGACTCGATCCGCATCAGGTTGGCCCCGCGAACGGCCCATTCCTGCAGGAGTTCCAGCAGCGCGCCCGGCTCGTCCGCGGCCGGCCACACCACGATGGACGTCTTGTCCGCGTTGGTCGGCGCGGTGGCGCGGCCTGGACGGCCGAGCAGGACGAAACGGGTGGTGGCGTCGGGGACGTCGTGGATGTCGGTCACGAGGGCCTCCAGTCGGTAGCGCCGCGCGGTGAACTCCCCGGCGAAGGCGCAGTCGAAGCGCCCCTCCCGCACCAGCCGGGCCCCCTCGGCGTTGGACGCGGCCGATTCCCACTCCGCGTACGGCAGGTGAGCCGCGAGCCAGCGGCGTACCTGGGCCCGGGCGACCGGGTGGCCGGTGACGGTCTTGACGTCCTCCAGCGTGGTTCCCGGCCGCACGAGCAGCGCGAAGCTGATCGGTAGCAGCACCTCGCGGCAGATCATCAGCGGCCTGCCGGTCGCGAGCTCGTCCAGCGTGGCGGTCACTGCCCCCTCGACGGAGTTCTCGATCGGTACCAGCGCGCCGGACGCGTCCCCGTTGCGCACCGCGTCCAACGCCTCCGCCACGGAGAGGGAGGGAAACAGCTCATGCGTCTGCGCATCCGGCAGTGTCCGCAGCGCGGCCTCGGTGAAGGTCCCCTCGGGGCCGAGGTAGGTGTAGCGGGGGGGGTAAGCAGGCAAGACAGACCTCCTAGGACCGGGGCGGGCAGCGGTCATCGCCTGCTGGTAAGGCGGTGGTCAGAGGTACGGCGATCAGAGGTGGCGCAGCAGCACCGTGGGGTCTTCGACCGCGTCGGCGACGAAGCGCAGAAAGGACCCGGCGGTGGCGCCGTCGCAGACTCGGTGGTCAAAGGTGAACGAAAGCTGCACGATCCTGCGGACCGCCAGTTCGCCGTCCACCGCCCAGGGCCTGGGGACGATCCGGCCGATGCCGATCATCGCGGCCTCGGGGTGGTGGATGATGGGCGTGGAGCCGTCGACACCGAAGACGCCGTAGTTGTTGAGCGTGAACGTGCCGCCGGTCAACTCGGCGGGAGTGAGCGTGCCCGCGCGGGCGGCGGCGGTCAACCGGGCGATCTCGGCGGCCAGTCGAGCGGTGGTCAGGCCCTGAGCGTGGTGCACCACGGGCACGACCAGGCCGCGCGGGGTCTGGGCGGCGAATCCCAGGTGGACGGCGGCGTGGTGGCGCACGCCGGTCGCGCGGCCGTCCGCGTCGGTGACGACGGCGGAGTTGAGTGCGGGAAAGCGGACCAGGGCTGCGACGCAGATGCGGGCCAGGATCGCCAGGAGACCGATTCTGGGCTCGGCGCCCCCCGCGTTGCGGGTGTCGTTGAGGGTGGCCTTGGCTGCGAGCAGCGCGGTGGCATCCGTGTCGACCCAGCAGGTGGCGTCCGGCACCTCGCGCCTGCTGCGCGCGAACGTCTCCGCCGCGCGCCGCGCCAGCGGGTCCAGCGGGACGACGGTCGAGTCGGTCCCCGCCGGGCGCGACGGAGCGGAACGCGGGGCGATGGCACTCTCCACGTCCTTGCGCAGAATCAGCCCGCCCGGGCCGGTGCCGACGAGTTTTCGGAGATCGACGGAGTTCTCGCGGGCGAAGCGGCGAACGAGGGGCGAGACGACCTTGACCACGGTCTGGGCGGAAGGCCCGAGTGGCGTCGCCGGTCCGGGAGTCGGGGTGAGCGCCGGTACGGGGGGCGCTCCGGGAGCGCCGACGCGTCGTCGGCGGCGGGTTCGGGGGGGTTCCGTGCTGGTGCCGTAACCGACGAGGATGTTCCCGGAGCCCGTTCGCCCTGCTGCCGGCTCGCTGACGGCCACGGTGATCAGTGGTGTGCCGACCGGGACACTGGTACCGGCCAGGCCCGCGAGGGAGGTGACGACGCCGGCGTAGGGGCAGGGCACCTCGACGACGGCTTTGGCGGTCTCGACCTCGGCTACGGGTTGGTCGACGGTGATGACGTCCCCGACGCCGACAAGCCAGCGGACGACCTCGGCGGAGGTCAGGCCCTCGCCGAGGTCGGGGAGGGGGAATTCGCGTACCGCGGCCACGGTGTCACTGCTCCCACTGGAGTCGGGCGACGGCGTCGAGGATGCGGTCGACGCTGGGAAGGTAGTGATGTTCGAGCATGGGGGGCGGGTAAGGGATGTCGAAGCCGGTGACCCGCAGGACGGGGGCGGCAAGGTGGTGGAAGCACCGCTCGCTGACGCGGGCAGCGATCTCCGCACCGACCCCGCCGAAACCCGCGGCCTCGTGGACCACAACGGCGCGCCCGGTGGCGCGGACCGCCTCGCAGACCGTCTCGTCGTCGAAGGGGACCAGCGAGCGCAGGTCGACCACCGCCAGGTCCCAGCCCTCCGAGCGCGCGGCCGCCGCCGCCTGGAGGCACACGGGGAGCGAGGGGCCGTAGGTCAGGAGGGTCGCCGAGGTACCGGTCCGGCGGACCACCGCGCGGCCGATCGGCGGCACCTCGGCCGGAGAGAAGTCGTTCGTGGACCGCTCGTCCATGGACCGCTCGTCCGTAGACCAGTAGAGCCGCTTGGGCTCCAGGAACACCACCGGGTCGTCCGAGGCAATCGCCGAGCGGAGCAGCCCGTAGCCGTCGGCGACGGTGGCGGGGGTGACGACGTGCAGGCCTGGGGTGTGCGCGTAGTAGGCCTCGCTGGAGTCGCTGTGGTGCTCGACGCCGCCGACGCCGCCGCCGTACGGGATGCGGATGGTGATCGGCAGCGTGGTCTTCCCGGCCGTGCGGTTACGCATCTTGGCCACATGCGACGCGAGCTGCTCGAACGCGGGGTAGGCGAAGGCGTCGAACTGCAGCTCCACGACGGGCCGCAGGCCGTACATGGCCATGCCCACGGCGGTGCCGAGGATGCCTGCCTCGGCCAGGGGGGTGTCCAGGCAGCGTTGCGCGCCGAATTCGGCAGCCAAGCCGTCGGTGACTCGGAAGACGCCGCCGAGGGTGCCAACGTCCTCGCCGAGGATGTGGACGCGCGCGTCCTCGCGCAGCGAGTCGCGCAACGCGGCGTTGAGGGCCCGCACCATGGTCGCGGCACTCATCGTGCGCCGTCGCTCTTGGCTGCGTCCGCGGCCTGCCAGGCCATCAGCTCGGCGGCCTGCTCACGAAGCTGGCTGGTCGGCTGGGCATAGACGTGCGTGAACAGTGAGCCCGGATCGAGATCAGGTACACGATCGAACTGGGCGCGCATCTCGGCGGCGAGTTCCTCGGCGGCCCGCGCGACTGCGGCGACGCCGGCGTCGTCGAGGAGACCGGCCTTGCGTAGCTGCCGCTCCAGCAGCGTCAGCGGATCGCGGGCCTGCCAGGCGGCGACCTCCTCCGAGGTGCGGTAGCGGGTCGCGTCGTCGGCGTTGGTGTGCGCCTCCAGCCGGTAGGTGACCGCCTCGACCAGCACCGGGCCGCGACCCGACCGCGCGTGCTCGACCGCCGCGCGCAGCACACCGTGCACCGCGGGCGCGTCGTTGCCGTCCACCAGGCGACCGGTGATCCCATGGCCCACCGCCTTGTGTGCCAGCGTCGGCGCCGCGGACTGCTGGGCCAGCGGCACCGAAATCGCATAGCCGTTGTTCTGTACCAGGAACACCACTGGCGCGTTCAGCACCCCGGCGAAGTTCAGCGCCTCGTGGAAGTCGCCCTCGCTGGTGCCGCCGTCGCCGATCAGGGCAAGCGCCACGACGTCCTCCGCCGCCCACGGATCCGAGGCCGCGCGCAGGCGAGCGGCGTGGGCCAGGCCCACCGCATGGCAGGCCTGGGTGGCCAGCGGAGTCGACAGCGGCGCGATCCGGTGCTCCCGCGGATCGTAGCCGCTGTGCGCGTTCCCGCGCATCAGCGTCAGCGCGTCCACCGGGCGCACGCCCCTCGACACCACCGCCAGCGTGTCGCGGTAGCTGGGGAACAGCCAGTCCGACTCCCGCAGCACCATGGCCGCGGCGATCTGGCATGCCTCCTGGCCGGTGGACGCCGGGTACACGGCGAGGCGGCCCTGCCTGGCCAGGGTCGTGGCCTGCTGGTTGAAGCGCCGTCCCAGCACCAGACGGTGGTACAGGACGCGCAGCAGATCGGTGTCGACCTTCCCCGCCGCCTCCGTGCCGAGGACCCGGACCGGCTCGGGGTCGGGCAGGAGCGGAGCCGGGTCACGACGCGGACCGTGGGAGCTCGGCGGCCCGACGAAGCCGGGCGCGGTGCTGTCGTCGAGGATTGTCATGGTCCACCTTCGGCAGTTGGTGGCGGAAAGGGTTCGGGGATGCCGGTCAGGTCTACGCCGCCGTTGACCGGCTGCTGATGCAGGTCGGAGCTGTCCGTGGGCTGGCGGGCGAACTGGGGAGGACTCGTCCACCATCGGGCCTGGTCGGTCTCGCGGAAGTGGAGCGCCGGTGCACGATCAGCAGTAAGGTCCGCTCGGCCAGCGGTCCTCGATGCGTGCTGGCTCGCGGTCTCGGACTCCGGACGCGGACGCCGGACTCCGGACGTCGGACTCCGAGTCGAGCTGCGGGACCTGAGCAACAGCCTGGCCAGGACGAGAGGTGCTTCTCACCGTCCGGATGAGCCGCCCAGGCCAGGTTCGACGATCAGGAAGCGAGGTACGGGGAGCCGTGGCCTCGCTTGAGCTGTCCCGGTTCGCCGGCTTGCCCGGTTCGGGCGCCGTCCGTGGTCACGATCCTCCTCCGCTCAACTTCTCGGCTCTGGTCCTCTGATTTTCCATCCCCCGTCGGCGGCTGGATCGTGTCCATAATCACCTTGATAGTCATCGGGCGGGCTCCGGCATGGCATTAATGCGTGGAGCGCGCCGCGCATCAGGTAGAAATACTTTCGTAGGTCGGCTCGCCGAAGAGGCGGGGGTAGCGAGTCTGACGTAACCGGTGGAAAACCGACCCCGAGGGCTTGAGGTGCTTGTCATCTCACCGGCGACAGGAGTGAATCTGCCTGGTCAGGGCCGTGCGGGCCCGATCCTCGCCGAGTCGGGCCCCGGCTGGCGTGAAGTGCGCAGCGCGACGTTCACCGAACGAGCCGGCCAGTACCGCTCGCCGCGGAAGTACCCGGCTGTTTCGATGCCATGTTTGTCGGTTGAATTTCCCTGGGCATCGGTTCTCCGCTGTGACCAGCGTCTCGTGGGAGCCCGCCGAAAGTGCCTTCGACGGCTGTTACGTTGCTCTCCGAGCCCGTGCCAGGTTTTTATTGGTTGGGCCAGGCGAGTTGATCCTCTCGGCGCGCCGTTCAAATGGTGGTCGCCTGTTGGCTGACGCTTGCGTTCCGGGAATACCCATTATGGGCCCCCGCCGGCCGAATGCTAGGCGCGGGGACGGGTGAAGAAGCCGACGACGGCGCGACGACTGCGAGCAGGCCGGCGGTGATGAGCAGGAAACCGACCGACTTGGCGGCGTAGCCGGGGAACAGCCGGCTACCGACAACGTTGTCCTCCGTCCGGCCAGGGCCGGGGAACTGGGTGTGCTTCTGGTGCCACAGGATCCCCGGGTGGGCGCCGATCAGCGCGAGGAGGAGACCCGGGACGAGCAGGATGTGCACCGCGTAGAGCCGGGTGATGAAGTGCGTGCCGGGGAACTCGCCACCCCAGAAGCCCCAGGCGATCCAGGTTCCCACGACGGGGATGGACTCGGCGATCGCGTAGGCGATACGCACCCCGGTCCCGGACAGCAGGTCGTCGGGCAGGGAGTAGCCGGCGAAGCCCTCGGCGATGGCGAGCAGCAGCAGGCTCACCCCGATCAGCCAGTTGATCTCCCGGGGGCGACGGAAGGCGCCGGTGAAGAAGATCCGGCACAGGTGCACGATGATCGCCGCGACGAACAGCAGCGCCGCCCAGTGGTGGATCTGGCGGATGACCAGGCCGGCGCGGACGTCGAAGGAGATGTCGAGGGTCGAGGCGTAGGCACGGCTCATCGTCACCCCGCGCAGCGGCACGTAGGAGCCGTCGTAGACGGTCTGCTGCTCGCTGGGTTCGAAGAAGAACGTCAGGTAGACCCCGGTGGCCACGAGCACGCCGAAGCTGTAGAGCGCGATCTCGCCGACCATGAAGGACCAGTGGTCGGGGAAGACCTTGTTCATCACGCTGCGCAGGAACCTCGCGCTGCCCAGGCGCCGGTCGATGAATCCGACCGCCTTGTGACCGGCAGCGGTCACCGGCGATTCCCGCCCGGGGCCCGGCGATTCCCGCCCGGGACGGTCCGCGCGCCGCGTGGAGGTCCCGGAGCCGGTGGTGGCGGTCATGAGCGGCTCCAGAAGCCGGGCCCGACCGGTTCGGGGAAATCCGACCGGGCTCGGAAACACCCATCGGCGTCGACCGTGACGGGCAGCTGGGGCAGGGCACGGGTCGCCGGGCCGGGCCGCCCCGTCTGGTCCAGCCGGTCGCTGCGGTCGCTCCGCGTCGGCGGAGCCCGCCGGAGTCAACGCCGTCCCTGCGGAAGCAGGGCCATCACGCCCCCGAAGGCGAACACGGCGCAGGCGAGCACGAGGGTTTCACCCAGTGCCCGGCTCGTCACGACCACGGCATCGACAGCGAACAGCGCGCCGGCAAGCGTCGCGAACGCCGCGGAGATCGCCAGACCGCGTGGAAAGATCATATACTCCTCCTTCGGGCTCATCGCCGTACGCCGCCGTGGCGGCCCCCACCGGCCTTCACCGGCGCCCCTGTATCGACCATCACCGGCCCTCGCCCGGTGCGGAGGTGCCGCGCGACCCCGGGCGGCGTCCTGCGAGTTCTTCTCATCGGTGGATTCGTGCTGGAACACCAGGCCCACGATGGTGATCGCGGTCAGCACGCCACCGATGAACAGCAGCCAGTAGGTAGCTGTTCAGCTGGGGTCGCAAGGGGCGGCCAGCCATCCGCTGGATCTTGTTCTGTGGTCGCTTTGGTGGTTGCGTAACGGTGGGTCGTGATCGCTAGCTTGCGGGTGTGGGATCCGGCAGCCGGCCGACGTACGAGGAGCTCGTGCAGCTGCTCGCGGACCGCGACGCCACGATTGCCGATCAGGCTGCGCTGATCACGGAGCAGGCCCGGTTGATCGAGCTGCTGGCCGCGTGGGTCGAGCAGTTGGAACGCCAGGCAGGCAAGGACAGCGGCACGTCGTCGAAGCCCCCGTCCTCGGACAGCCCTTACGCGAAGAAGGCGCCGAAACGGTCGTCGCGGACGTCGTCGGGCTGGTCGCGGGGGAAGCAGCCCGGCAGGCCCGGGCAGACCCGGAACATGGTCGCGGACCCGGATGAGGTCATCGTTGTTGATCCGCCGGTCTGCGGGGGCTGCGGTGGGTCGCTGGCGGGCGCGCCGGTGTTCGCGACGCGCCGCCAGCAGATTTTCGATGTTCCGCCTCCGCCGCCACGCCCGTATGTGACCGAGTACCGGATCGTGGCCAGGGTCTGCCCGTGCTGCACGGCGACCAGCGCCGGGCAGGCCCCTGCGTGGGCGACCGGCCGGGTCGGGTACGGGCCGGGCCTACTCGCCCGGGCGGCGTGGTTGGTCTGTGCCCATCACCTGCCCGTCCGCCGTGCCGCCGCGGTGCTCGCCGCCCTGGCCGGCGCGTCGGTGCCAACGGGCTGGGTCGCCTCCGTGCGGGGCCGCGCGGCCCGGCTGTGCGAGGCGGTGTTCCTGCCGCGGGTG
>NZ_CDWWXA010000133.1:0-12634 GCF_977971845.1 Frankia sp. CeCAU1
GGCCCGACCCACCGGCCACCCCAGAGATCAACTCAAGCTGAGGCCCGACGAAAGCGTGCAGAACGCCCACTCAGAGTTGGCGGGCTGTTCTGCGTAGAAGGGTGTTCGCAGGCCTGAGCCAGACATGATGGTAGCGGCGGCTGCTTGTGAACGGCCGCCACTACCAGCCTCGTCTTACGCGGTGACGTTGGCCGCGATTTCCTCCGCCAAGATCATGAGGAAGTTACGCTCGTACTGTTTCTCGGAGCGCCGCCACTCGCGAACCGTGAGATGAGTCAAGCCAAGGGCACCGAGGGCTTGGAACCTTCGGTCATCGGCTGGCTCATTCCGCTCGTCCAGCTTCCCAAATAGCCCCAACAGGAACTTCATACCTTGCTGCACCTGCTGGACCGAGAAAACCTCGGGGATGTTAGGAATACTGTACTCCTTGGCGGCCATGTGATCTATGGCTTCAAGAAGCAGTGCTCTCACCGCGCGAGCCGTGACACTCATCCGGCTGCCTGCGGCTACGCCCGAAGCCCGCACGAGGTTGGGACTGGCTGCACCTCTCTGTCTGTTTACTCCATAGGCCACCAATCTAGTAAGTTCATCCACTAGCTGGAGCACGCTAGTGTCGGGATACAATGGGAACTCCTTCTCCCACCGGCGCTAGGGAAAATACCGGCGGTGGTGCACATACAGCTCACTTGGCTCCGCAAGTGGACACGCACATGATTTCTTTCTTGCCGTGATGTCTTCTGCCTATGAATTTGTGTTCGAGGATAGTAACTTTCGGGTTTTTCCCGCCATGCCCTAGCGCGACTCCTGTTTAGCACGCCGCGAGACTGTGGGTAAAGCGATGCGCGCCAAGCCGCCAAAGGTCAGGGTAGCCAGCAAGCTCATCCGCCCAACCTGCTACTAGCTGTAATCGCCGTCCGCTGGCAGCGTTACCGCCATGAACGAAGTCGAACCTTATCGCCCTTCCGGCCTGGACCGCTTCACCGTCCAAGGCCGGGCGCTTGCCCGCCGCCTGCGGGAGGTGGAAGGGGAAGCTCTTGTCCGGGCTCGCGTGATCGGCCTGGCGGAAGACCTGGCACTGATGAAGGCCCAGATGCGGACGGCCGGAGGCGGGGAACTGTACCGGGCTGTGGGACGGGAGTTCACCCAGGCGGATGCCCTGATCTCGGCGCTGTCGGCGGGAAAGCCGGGGCTGGAGCTGGCCTTGCGCAAACTGGAGGAGATGCACCAGCTTGGCCTGCTGGAGATTCTGGCCCGGTACGAAACCCGCTCGTGACCGACACTGTCGCCGAAGTCCTGGCCGTGCTCTACTTCCTCGGCCTGGCCGCGTGGATGGCCCCGAAGTCCTGGCGCGAAATCCGGCGCAAGCCGTGATCAACGCCGTGGCGTCCTCGTGGCTCGGGTGGGTGGTCAGTATTTCACTGGCTTTCTCCACCGGGTGGTATCTGACTCTGGCGTACCACGCCCTGCGGGAACGCATCCCCCGTCTGCGCACTCACCTGCGGGAGGCGGCCTGGTACCGCCTCCATCTATTGATGATCATTTTTCTTTCTCGATTTCTCAAATTGGAGGTGGGCCGTGAAATCCGTAAAAATTCCCGGCGGGGCCGGTAGGGGCGTGGCGGTGGGAGTTGCCGCAGGCCTGGCCGGAGTGCTGGGGGTGCTGCTCGTCATCAAGGTGGCGTGGTGGGTGCTGGCGCCGCTGCACACGGTGTTGCTCGTATGGATCGTGGCCCGGGCGGTGGTGATGCTCTACGCCGTGGCGGCCGGGGCGCCGGTGGCGCCCACTGGAGCCGAGACCCGGCGGCGCCGCCGTGGCTGAGGCGGGCGAGATGCCCCATGAGCCCCAAGACGAAGATCATCCCGCCTTGGATGCGGGCGAGGCGGAAGCCACGACCAGGCGATTTGTGGGGTCGGCGCTGGCCTCGGTGGTGCGGGAGGGTTGGTGCTGCCGGAACTGCGGGAGTGGCCATTGCCGCCATGTCTCGCCGTCGCGCTGTCCATCGTGCGGGGCGCGGTCTGGCCGAGACGCTGGCGCTCGTCGTGGCGATCTGCTTCGGGGTGAAGATGGCCGCCGGGTTTGTCTCGGCGGCCCTGCCCGCCCTCGTGCTGGTGCTCGTGATGAGCCTCGTGGCCCTCGTTATCTTGCGGTGGCGGACGCACCTGTGAGTTGTTCCAGGTGTTCGGTATTTATTCGCATAGATATTTAGCACTTTACCTGCGGAAGTGCCAGGCCGCACAGGCTATAACTATGCGTGGTCGTGGACGGCTGGTCGCCGGGCCTCAGGGGCATTCTTCGATGCGCCCAAAATTCGGGGATCTTCAATCATTAACCATGCAAGGAGGGTGTGTATGGTTCGTCGCATTCATGTTGCCGGGATTCCCCGGAAGAAACCAGAGGTCGGGCTGTATGTGTTGGCGCTGATTGCGCTGGCCCGGCAGATGCAGGAGCAGCGGCGACAGACGCCGGATACGCAGCCGGAGGCAGCCGATGGAGCTTGAGCTTATTTTCTGGGCCTGCTTCGTGTTCTGCGTGGTGGTAGCCGCAGGGGTGGCGGGGATTGTGCTCTTGCGGATGCGGGAGGAGGCCGCTTGGCGCCAAGACCTGGCGGTGTACGCCCTGCGGTTCCCCCGGGGGATGGAGCCGTTGGCGGTGACGGCGATGCTGACCAGCCTGTCCGGGCTGGCCGCGCCATGGTGGCGGCGGGCTTGGGCGGTGCGCGGGGTGGTAATCGAGGTGTCGGCGACGGCGGCAGGCATCGCCCATCACCTGCTGGTACCCCGGCGGGATGCGGCTGTGGTGCTGTCCGCCATCCGGGCCGCGATGCCGGATGTAGCAGTGACCGAAGACGCCGGGTATGAGGCCCCGCGGCTGGCCCGGGCAGAAAGCCTGGGCCTGTCCACCTTGCGCCGCCCCCTGGACACGAGCCGCCCGGAGGCCGTAACAGCCGCAATCTTGGCCAGCCTCCAACCACTGGCCGCCGGGGAACGACTGGTCATGCAGTGGGCCGTGATGCCCGCCCGGCCCACACGGCCGGTGGTGGAGAGTGGGCCCGGTTCTGCTGGGTTCATCGGGCAGCTGGTAGAGCGGCTGGTGTCGGGGCCGCCCGTGAGCACTGCGGCGGCGAAGGAGCTGCGGGCCAAGCAGTCCGGGGCGATGTGGGTCGCGGCTGGACGGATCGGAGCCGCTGCCAGCTCTGATGGGCGGGCCGGGCAGCTCATCGGCCGCGTGAACGCCGCCATGCACACGGTTCACGCCCCCGGCGTGAGCTTCTACCGCCGCCGGATCGGGCGGAGCCGGGTAGCCGGAGACATGTCAGCCCACCGTTTGCCGGTGGTGACCTTTCCGCTGGTGCTGAACACCGCAGAGCTGGCGGCGCTCGTGGCCTTCCCGCTAGGGAACGTGATGCTTCCCGGCCTGCGGCTGGGCGGCACCCGGCAGTTGGCTCCATCCGCCGACATCCCAAGCGGTCCGCGGATTGTGGCGCGGTCGACCTTCCCCGGGGTGCAGCGATCCTTGGCGCTTTCGGTCACGGACTCACTACGGCATGTACATGTAGTGGGGCCGACAGGTACCGGGAAATCTACATTGCTGCTAGGGATGATTACTGGCGATATGCAGGCCGGGCGCGGGGTGATCGTCCTCGATCCCAAGGGCGACCTGGTGGCGGATGTCCTCGACCGGGTGCCGGAGAAGCGCCGGGGCGATGTGGTGGTGCTCGACCCAGCAGATGAGAGCCGACCCGTTGGCCTGAACCTGTTGTCTGGCAGCCACCGCGCGCCGGAACTGGCTGCCGACCAGATCGTCGGCATCTTCCACCAGCTCTACAAGGCGTTTTGGGGGCCGCGCACCGACGACATCCTCCGTGCTGCCCTTTTGACCCTGGCGGCTGAACCGGGGATGACCCTGACCGAAGTCCCGCTCTTGCTGACGGATGCCAATTTCCGGCGGCGGCTGGTGGCCAAGGTGGATGACCCGGTGGCCCTTGGCCCCTTCTGGGCTGCCTACGAAGCGATGAGCGACGCGGAGCGTGCCCAGGCGATTGGTCCTGTTATGAATAAATTGAGAGCATTTCTGCTGCGCCGCCGGGTGCGCAATGTGCTGGGGCAGGCTGCGCCGAAGCTGGATCTGGCCGAGGCCTTGGCTGCTCGGCGGATCGTGCTCGTACCTCTCACCAAGGGCGTGCTGGGGGAGGAAGCCGCCGCCCTCGTCGGGTCGTTGGTGGTTGCCCGCGTCTGGCAGGCGGTGCAGGGCCGGGCCGCGGTGGCGCCGGAACGACGGCCGACAACCTTCCTCTATCTCGACGAGTTTCAAGATTTTTTGAACCTCCCGATGGGCGTGGCGGATGTGCTGGCGCAGGCCCGGGGCCTGGGACTCGGGCTGACCCTGGCCCATCAACACCTCGGGCAGCTGTCGCCGGAACTGCGGGAAGCGGTGCTGGCCAACGCCCGCTCACGGGTGATCTTCGCGGCTGCCGCCTCCGACGCGGGGCGGCTCGCCAAGGAGTTGGCGCCGCACCTGGGGGCGGCAGACCTGCAAGGACTGGGGGCGTATGAGGTGGTGGTGTCGCTGTCGGCAGGTTCTCGGGTGGCCCCACCTGCTACCGGCGTGACCTTGCCGCCGCCTCCGGGCACGGGCCAGGCCAACATCGTGCGGGCCGCTTCGCGGGAGCGCTTCGGGCGAGACCGGGACGAGGTGGAAGCAGCCATACGGCAGCGGCATGAGGGCCGCAGACCGGTTGGACGGGTTGGCCGCCGGGAGGTGTCCGAATGAGGCGGGGACTTCCGGCCGCTATGCCGGTCGCGTGGAGCTGCCTCCCGTGTTTCCCCAGGCTGGGGGTGGGTTCCAGGCCAAAAGTGCAGACGACTCCCTGGCTCCATTGCGGGGTGAACTCATGAGCCGGGCGTATGTCACCTCCCGGCAGGTGGCTGCCCTGGCGGCCACCATCACGCCTCGGGAGCGAGAACTTCTTTCCACCCTCGCCGTGGTGCGCGTGGCCACCGGGGCACAACTGGTGCGGCTGCATCTGGCGGATGTGTCGGCGCGGCGGAGCCGGGAGGTCTTGGCCTCGATGGTGGCGCGGCGGCTGCTGGCGCGGCTGCCCCGGCGGATCGGGGGCGTACGGGCAGGGTCGGCGGGCTTCGTTTATGTGCTGGACGTGGCGGCCTTGCGCATCTTGGACCCGGAGCGGTCGCGGTGGCAGCGACCCTGGCCAGTGGGTTCCTTGTTTCTGGCGCACTCGCTGGCGGTGACGGAGCTGTACACCGCCTTGCGCGAGGGCGAGGCCGCCGGACGGCTGGCGGTGACGAGCTTCCAGGCGGAACCGGCCAGCTGGCGCAGCTTCTCCGGCCCCGCCGGGCGGATGGTGCTCAAGCCGGATGCGCGGGCGCGCTTGCGGCTCGGCCGGTACGAGGACACCTGGATGGTGGAGGTAGACCGGGCCACGGAATCGCTGCCAACGATCAAGAAGAAGGCGGAAGTTTACATCCGCTACTGGCAGTCCGGACGGGAAGGCGAGGTCTTCCCCCGGGTGCTGTGGCTGGTACCGGATGAGGCCCGGCGGGAACAACTGCTGGCGGTGCTGGGGCGGCTGCCCGCCGATACCTGGCAGCTGTTTGCGGTGGCGACCTTCGGCCAGGCTGTTGATCGTCTGGTGCAGGGGGCAGCCGAATGAACGAGCTACCCCGCAACATCATCTTGACCGGGGACGCGGCCACCCGCCTGGCAGAGCTGCCCGACGCTTCGGTGGACACCGTGATTAGCAGTCCGCCGTACTACGCCCTGAGGGATTACGGGGTTGATGATCAACTAGGCCTTGAGGCTACCGTGGACGACTGGGTAGCGGGCCTGGTGCCGGTCTTCCGCCAGCTGGCCCGGGTCATCAAGCCCACGGGCAGCGTGTGGCTGAACCTGGGCGACAGTTTTTCGAGACACCCCAAGTACGGGGCGCCGCCCAAGGGGCTGCTCTTGGCGCCGGAGCGGTTGGTGCTGGCGCTCTCGGCCGACGGCTGGATTGTCCGAAACAAGGTCATCTGGGCCAAGACAAACCCCATGCCCTCGTCGATCTCTGACCGCCTGACCCTCACCTATGAAGTGGTGTACTTCCTGGCCCGCAGCCCCAAGTATTTCTTCGACCTGGACGCCATCCGGGAGCCTCACCGCTCCGGCGGGGGCAAGAAGGCGGCCAAGGCCGACTACGCGAGGCCGACCTACCGGGGGCCGTTGGCAGCCGGGAACGAAGGCCTACGGCGAGAACGGCCCGAAGGGCAGCCCGGCCATCCGCTGGGGAAGAATCCCGGCGACGTGTGGCAGCACGCGGCGGGAAATTTCCGGGGAGCGCACTTCGCCACCTTCCCGCCGGGCCTCATAAAACGCCCGCTCTTGGCGACCTGTCCCGAGGCTGTCTGTACTGCGTGCGGCCAGGGCTGGAAACGGCGCTACACCGTGCGGCAGATATGGAATGCGAAGGAGCAGGAAAGCGCAACCGTGCGGGAGGCCGGTGACTTCATCCGATGCAACTGCGAGGCCCCAACCGTACCGGGCGTGGTGCTTGATCCGTTCTTCGGCACGGGAACGGTGGGAGCAGTGGCCTGCCAGAACGGCCGGGATTGGCTGGGGGTCGAGCTGAATCCGGACTATGTGCGGCTGGCCGAAAAACGCATCCGGGGCGCCTGCGGCCAGCCGGGAGAACCAGCCGCCTGCCCCGTCTAAAACCGCGTGATCCCTCCCCGGTGTCGTGCGGCCGAAGTCCTCATCCAAAGGGATGAGCGGCCGCACCCGCACCGAGGAGGTTTCCGTGACGGAACCGAAAGACCGGCCCGGAGGTCACAAGACCCTGGCGGTGAAATTGCCGAATGCCCTGCACGCGCAGCTTGAGCTGATCGTGCGGGTGGACGGCTCCACCATGGGAGCGGCGCTATTGGCCGCCGCCGAGTTCTACGTCGAGGCCAAGCGCTCCGCGCCGGACTTCGCGGAGAAGGCTCAGGCGGTGATCGCCGAAGCCGAAGCCCAGGCGGCAGCCGCCCGGCAGGCTGTAGAGGCCCTGCTGCGGCCGGAGTCTATGCCCTTGCCAGGGCTGGAGTCCGACGAACCCACGGGACGCCGCCCGCGGGGCACCAAGTGAGGTAGCCGAAAGACTACGTCGCACAATGGGTCGGGGGAGGTGCGCATTCGCGTACTTCCCCCGGCTCCCAACACCTTGTTTTTGGCTGTGCAAAGCTGAAAAAGGGCGTCCGAACCTGCGTCAATTCCTGGAAGAATAACGGGGATTTCGGGCGAGAAATGAAATAGGATGGGCCGGAAAAACTGGCCGTTTCTCGAAAAATGAGAGGAATGACCTTTAAAGAAAGGAGTACTTATGGAAAAGGTGCGTGAGAATGAACGGCATGTTGACCGTCCAAATGCGGTAATCTACCTGCGCACGGCCTCCAAAGGGGCGGGCGGCAAAAAATCCCTTGAGCGACAGCGCCAGGCCTGCGAGCAGGTGGCGCGTCACCTGGGCATGACCGTGGTGTGGGTGTACGCGGATCAAGGTTCTCAGGCTTTCCGGAACCGTCCGGCCTTGCGTTCTATGCTGAGCCTGGTAGCGGGAAGCACCGATATTGGCTACATTATCGCGGCCTCCTTCCGGGTGCTGGGAGTCAACGCCATGCGAAACAACTCGCTACGTGTGTTGACGCACTATCGAGCGGTGCAGGTAATTTCGGCCGAGCAGGTTACGGCTGCGGCCCGTGAGGCTGAGGGCGCGGCCGACGATCAGGCTGTCACGCCCGCGGAACGTTTCGAGGCACAGGTGAAAAACGCGGTGGCGGAACCGTACCGAAACCGGAGGGCAGGATGATAACTGAGGTCGCGGGAGTAGTTGCGCCGCCATTGGCTCCGGCCGGATTGCTGGTTGGTACTGGGCGGAGCAAGCGGGCCGTGATCTACTTGCGGGTATCCACGCTTAAGCAGGTTGGCCGCGACGATGATCCTGATGGTTACTCCCTGCCCGCCCAGCGCGAGGCCTGCGAACGCAAAGCCGCCAGCCTTGACGCCGAAGTCGTCGCGGAGTTTGTTGACCGGGGCGAGTCGGCCAAGACCGCCGACCGGAAAGAATTTCAAAAGATGCTAGCCTTCGTCAAACAGCAGGGTGACATCGACTACGTCATCTTGGACAAGGTAGACCGCTTCGCCCGCAACCGGCGGGACGACGCCAACATCATGTTTGAGCTGAAGTCCGTGGGCGCGGCACTGGTGAGCGTCAAGGAAAACATTGACGAGACGCCCGGCGGGCAGCTGCTCCACGCGATTATGGCCGGGATCGCGGAATTCTACTCCCGCAACCTGGCGACCGAAGCCCTGAAGGGGATGACCCAGAAGGCGAAAGTTGGTGGGACACCAGGGCGGGCGCCGGTTGGCTACCTGAACACTCGCCAGCGTATCGAGGGCCGGGAGGTGGCAATTGTCATCATTGATCCGGAGCGCGCGCCGCATGTCCGGTGGGCCTTCGAGATGTACGCCACCGGAGAGTGGACCTTGCGGCAGCTGACAGACGCATTGGCCGAACGGGGCCTCAAGGCGTTGCCGCACGGGAAGAAGCTACCGGGGCCGCTGGCCATCTCTCATGTATCGCGGGTGCTGAATAACCGCTACTACATCGGCAAGGTGACTTTCAAGGGCATTGAATACGAGGGCCGCCATGAGCCGCTGATCTCCGAAGCCCTGTTTAACCGAGTACAGGAGATGCTCGCCCTGCACAACGTCGCCGGAGAGAAGCGGCGGGTACACACCCACTATCTCAAGAGCACTGTATATTGCGGTACCTGCGGCGAACGCCTGAGTCTCACCAACGCCAAGGGCCAGTACCTCTATTTCTACTGTCTTGGGCGCCAGACCCGACGTACCGATTGCGCCGCCTCCTACATGCTGGCGGACGCGGTGGAGGAGGCCGTAGAGCGGTATTGGAAGACGGTATACATCACCGATGAGGTCCAAGAGGCGATCCGGGAAGGCGTGCGGGCGGAAATCCAGCACCAGCAGGCCCATGCCGCGCCGGAGGTGGCCCGGGCCAAGCGCCGTGTCACCGAGCTGGCCGACGAGCGGCGACGGCTGGCCCGTGGGGTAGTGACCGGCTCCATTCCGGAGGACTTGGCCCATGAGGAACAGGCCCGGATCGCCACAGAGCTGCGGCAGGCCGAAGCCACCTTGCGCACTGCCGCCACGATGTACGACGACATCGAGGAGACCTTGCGCCTGACCTTGGAACTGGTGGGCCAGGCCAGCGAGGTGTACCGGGCGGGCGGCCCCCAGGTGCGGCGATTGGCCAACCGCTTCTTCTTCGAGCGGCTCTTGGTGAGCGTGGTCGACGATGAGGTGATCGTGACGGATGCCGCCCTGCACGAGCCGATGGCAACCCTGCTTGATCCGGTGCTACAGGCCCGGTTAATCCGGAACGGCACAAACCCCGGCCAAGGTGCCCGTGGCGGTGGCCCTGGTGGGCCGGACGCCACGGCCGATCTTGGCCGGGGTTCGAGAGAGATCTATTTGGTGCGCTCGGAGGGACTCGAACCCCCAACCTTCTGATCCGTAGTCAGATGCTCTGTCCGTTGAGCTACGAGCGCGATCTGCCACCGTGGTGGCCGGCGGTGCCAGCTTACAGCACCCGACGGGTGGCACCGATCCCCCGAGGGGGATGTAGCTTTCCGTAGTTCATCATGTGCTTATTGTGTGGGCAGATGTGGGGTCATCGTCGAATCGGCAGCTGCGGCACCGGCAGGAGGAGTTGCCGGTGGGGCGCGCGGCGGACGGTCAACCGCTGACCGTCCGCCGCGGCGGGAGGCGGCGCAGTACGACTTCCCTGAGCCGGCGATCCTCCGCCTCGGCGGGCAGTTCGCGTGCCCGCACCGGTGAGGTGCGTGTCCGAGAGCATGACCAGACGCACCCCGCCAGTATCCGACGCGACGGCCGCGGGAACGCCATCGTGCCCGATCGGGCGGGCACGTTCGCGCCCGCTGCCGAGAGGTCCTCATGGTCGAGCGGTCCTCATAGTGACATCGGGATGTCATCGGGTGTCGTCGATCATAATTGGATTTATGTAACTTAATTAGATTTTATGTATCGTAATTAGATCTGTCGAAGCATAATTGGATGCCGCCAGAGCGTTGTTCGATCTTATCGGGTATCGTCGCATGGAGCAATGATGCGTAACGATCCGGGGCGCAGGGTAATTCTCCTCGCGGCGTGCGCATCATGAAGATCGACGGCTGGAGATCATCCTGATGGATCCGGGCGGCGTGCGCCGCGCGACTCGGAGCCAGCCCTTCGATGCCCAAGTACTGTTCCGTGCCCGGGCGGCGACGATGAGCTCGCTGTTCCTGCTGGCTCTGCTGCTTGCGAGCTGGGCGCCGCGTATACCGCAAATCAAGGAGGGGCTCGAACTCGGCGACGGGCAGCTCGGTCTGACCCTGCTCGGCGCCCCGATCGGGGCGGTTCTGACACTGTGGCTGATCGGTCTGGCGGTCACCCGCTACGGCAGCATCACCATGGTGCGAGCAGGTTTGCCCGCCTACTGCGCCACCGGTCTTCTGGTCCCGCTCGTCGAGGGACCCTGGTCTCTGTTCGCCCTGCTCGCCCTGTGGGGGGCGACCAGCAGCTGCCTCGACATCTCCCTGAACACCCAGGCCGTGGGGATTGAGCGCTGCTACCAGCGGCCGATCATGACCTCCGCCCATGCGGCGTGGACGGCGGGTGCCCTGTCCGGGGCCGGGATCGGTTCGGCGGCGGCCGCTCTGAGTGTCCCGATCGGCGTGCAGTTCGCGGTGCTCGGCGGGTTGGGTCTCGCTGCCGCCCTACCCGCCACGGCCTGGATGCTGCCCGACGGCGCTGCACCGGAAGTCGCGCCGGGGGACGGGCGAGATGGCTGGGACGGGGACAGCGACAGAGCGATGCCCCGGGGTCCCGTCGGCACCGGCAGCCGTGCCCGGCCGTTCGTCGCACTGTGCGTCATCGCCTTCGGTAGTTTCCTCTGCGAAGGTGTGGCAGCGGACTGGAGCGCCGTCTACCTCACCGATGTGGCCGGAGCGGCCGTCGGAATCGCGGGTATCGGCTTTGTGGCCTTCACCTCCTGCATGTTCGTCGTGCGCCTGTTCGGGGACCGCGCCATGGCACGGTTCGGCCCGACCCGAACGGTCCGCGGCCTCGCCGTGACCGCGATGGTGGGATTCGCGCTCATGCTTGCGCTCGGTTCCTCGGCGTTCGGCACGGTCGGGGGAATCGTCGGATTCGGAACGCTCGGCGTCGGCACCGCCTGCGTGCTGCCCGCGGTGTTCTCCGCGACGGGGCGGCTTGGATCTTCGACGGGCAGCTCCATCGCCGTGGTCGGCACGGTCGGGTATGTCGGATGGTTGTGCGGGCCGGCTCTCATCGGTGGGCTCGCCGAGCTGGCGGGCCTGCAGTTCGCCATGGTCGTCGTGTTCGTCCTGCTCGTTGCGATCACGGTTTGCGCGTCGGCGCTGCGCGGTCCCGATTCTCCTGCTGCGGCTGCCGAGTTCACTGCGGACCCCGGTACCTCGGAGATCTCCGGGGTACCCAAGATCCCCGAGGTCGGCTAGCGTCACCGGCGACCAGCCATCAGGCCGGGTCCTCTGCCGGCTGCCCCGGGAGCGGAAACGGGCACTACCGCCGGCCGCGACGGAATCCGGGCAGCAGGGTCTGCACCAGTGCGTCCGTCTCGGCCTCGGCCCGCCCGCCGCGACGCACCCCGCCGACACCGATAGTTCGGTACATCTCCGTTGCCACAGCCTGCAGAGTCCGGCGATCACCCCGTGCGGCGACCGTGCGCAGCAGGTCCCGCCAGAGCACTTCGGAGGTCGGCACGGCCCGTAGCCCGGTGCGGCAGGCCGCCATCGCCGTCATCGTGTCACCGAAGTCCAACGTCAGCTGGGCGAGGCGATGCGCCACGTCGACCACGCCCGCCCGGGTGCTTCGGGCGATTGGCCCGGTGGTCGCCCAGCGGTACCGCCCGGCAGGCAGATCCGTCCACAGGGGACCGCTGACCATCCGCAGGGCTGTCGTCAGATCCGCCTCGGCGTCGCTGCCCGGCAGACCGGCCCGGTGGGTGTAGGCCACGAAGAGTTCCCAGTCGCAGCGCACATCCGGACTCAGCCACCACCGGCCATCCGGGCCGATCATGATCCGAGGCAAGCCGCTGGCATCGGTCCCCAGCCACTGGCGCGCTTCGGTCAACGCGGCGTCGGCGATCTCCTCCGTGGTGTCGGATGGCCAGATCTCCTCGGCGAGGAGCCGACTGCCCACGCCTTCCCGGTGCAGCGCGAGGTAGACGATGACCTCGGTCAACAGGTCGATGCGCTCGGCGGGTGGTCGCCCGGGACCCTCGACGGTGGGCAGTCCGAGAATCCGGACCTGCGCCTCGGCGGGCGCGGTGGGATCGGCGGGCGGCGTGGTTTCGAGCGGCACACGCTGTGGCGCCGCCCCGGGCGTCCCCATCGGGGGCCGTGAAACGCCGACATCCGGGACGGTGGTATCTCCGTCGGCGTAGCGCGCCCGAGCAGTCTGAGGCGGTGCACGGTGCGCGTCCGCCGCCAGCCGTTCGTTCGGAGGCGGGATCGGCGGCCGGGGTGGGATCGCGGTCCGGTAC
>NZ_CDWWXA010000134.1:0-9388 GCF_977971845.1 Frankia sp. CeCAU1
CGGCGGGCTCGTCGATACCCAGCAACTCACGGCGCAGATGGTCGGCTAGGGCCTCGGGGGAGGGCCGGTCGAACAACAGCGTGGCGGGCAGGCGCAGACCCGTCGCCGCGGACAGTTCGTCTCGCAGCCGATCGGCGATGCCGCGGTACACCCCGAGACCACGCCAGGAGGACTCCCGGCCGAGGATGGCCGCGTCGCCGCTGCGCTCGGTCAGCACGGCGATCCGGCCGGCTATCAGGTCCAGCAGGAGCGTGCGCTGGGCCGTCTCCGATCGGCCGGCCAGCCGCAGACGCCACGCCTCGCTCGCCCCACCACCGGTGCCGCGCGGCGATCGTGCCTGGATTTCGCGCGTATCGCGCATGCAAACTCCCAGCGTCCTATGCAATGAGGAAACGACGCGTCGGCGACAGCCGCGTCCGTCGCCGGGCGTTCGCCTTCGTTCGTTTCGGCGACGGGTCGACGGACAACGAAGAAGGCCGCCACGGACCAAAGCCAGGGCCAGCCGTCAGCGCTCGGTACGGAGTGGGACAAAGTCCCGGAAAGCCGGGGCCGAGAACGACTTGGAATATCTCCTCTGGACGCGGAAGGGTATGGCTCAGGCAACCGGCGAGGAGTCGGAGCGCGGAGCCGTCCGCTCTCCGTCGAGAGTGCGACGCCCCCATCTCCTCAGGGTACGACCATGCCGGCCGGGGTGCGTGTCGTCGGTCACGTGTGAACAAGCATGAACGCCATGGTGCCCGACGCTGCGTTTGGGCTTCAAACGCCCTGGCGCGATCGGGCCATGTGAGAATTTACCCGGCCATCCTATGCGCAGGTCCCGGAGCGCTCCTGGTACCTTGGCGTACAGATGTCTGCTCTTCCTGTTCCTGGGTTCGTAGGTGATCAGGCCTTCGAAGGCCACACCGATCGCGGAGCCGGCGTGCAACGTGTCGGGGATCGCATTTCACCAGGAATTGCTACCCGATACGGCGGTGATTTTCCATCCCATGGCCGCCGGCGGCTGATATACCCGCGGACCGCTGCCGCGGCTCGGTGGTGGGACGCGGTCGCGGGGCAGGTGGCGGAGGTCGCCGACCAGGCCTGTCCGGACGAGGCGCACAGCTGTTCTTGATCCTCCTGGCCGACGCGCTACGCTCGCCTGCTGTGTCCGATACTGCCGTCACGTCGGTGACCGATACTGCCGCCACGTCGGCGACCGCGCCCGGATCCGGTGACGTCACCGGATCCGGGTCCCCCGGGCCGGTGAGCTCCGCCGACTCCAGCTCCGCCGACTCCAGCTCCGCCGACTCCAGCTCCGCCGACTTCGGGGCCGACTCCATCCCCTCTGCTGTACGCGTCACCGTGGTGGGTATCGGGGCCGACGGCTGGGCGGGGCTGGCGCCGACGGCACGTGAGGTGGTGCGCGGGGCCGCCGTGCTGTTCGGCGCCGATCGCCAGCTTGCCCTCGTGCCCGAAAGGATCGACGGCCAGCCCGTTGGAGGCCGGCGGGTGTCGTGGCCGTCCCCGCTGCTGCCGGCCCTGCCCCGCCTGCTGGCCGGGCACGCCGGCACCGGCGCTCAGGCGGGGCAGGGTGAGCTCTGTGTTCTCGCGAGTGGTGATCCGATGTTCTTCGGGATCGGCACCACTCTGGTCCGGCTGCTGGGAGCGCACCGGGTGCGGGTCCTGCCCCATCCTTCGTCGCTCTCCCTGGCCTGCGCGCGGCTCGGGTGGGCCGTGGACGACGTCGACGTGGTGAGCGCGGTCGGACGCCCCCTCGCGCAGGTGCAGGCCGCACTGGCGCCGCGTCGACGGCTGCTCGTCCTCAGCTCCGACCGGGCCACGCCCGTCGAGTTCGCCACCTTGCTCGTCGGGCGCGGGTACGGCGAGAGCCTGCTGACGGTTCTCGACCGGCTCGGGGGGCCGGACGAGGCGCGCCAGAGCGCCCCCGCCTCCGCCTGGGTCGAGGCCGGTGCCCGGGCCTGGGTTCGGGCACCGGCCGCCGTGGAGCACCCGGGCGGGGCCGCCTCGGCCGTGCCGCCGGGGTCAGCTGTGTCGCAAGGGTCGGTCGTGCCGCAGGTGCCGTTGCGCGAGCCGGCGGACCTCAACGTCGTCGCCGTCGAGCCGGTGCCCACGCCGTCCGCCCCGCACCGCTCGCGGACGCCGGGCTTGCCTGATGACGCGTTCGAGCACGACGGTCAGATCACCAGGCGGGAGATCCGGGCGGTGACCCTGGCCCGGCTCGGACCGGTCCCGGGCGAACTGCTGTGGGACGTCGGATCGGGCTCGGGCAGCATCGCGATCGAGTGGATGCGCACCCATGGCACCTGTCGCGCGATCGCGATCGAGCCGCGGGCGGAGCGCGCCGACCGGATCCGGCGCAATGCCACGGCTCTCGGCGTGCCGGCGCTGCGGACCGTGCCCGGCCGGGCGCCCGAGGCCCTGGCCGGGCTGCGGGCGCCGGATGCGGTCTTCATCGGGGGCGGCCTCACGACCCCCGGGCTGCTCGACGCCTGCTGGGCGGCGCTGGGCGGACGTGGCCGGCTCGTCGCCAACGCCGTCACCCTCGAATCCGAGGCGCTCCTCGTCTCCTGGCACGCCCGCCTGGGCGGTGATCTGGTCCGGTTGTCAGTGAGTCGGGCGGCCCCGATCGGTGGCTTCACCGGATGGCGCCCGGCGAGGCCGGTGACCCAGTGGACGGTGTGGCCCGCCGCCCACCGATCCGTCGATCCGTCGAAAATGTAGAAGGTTGACGGTCTCCAGAGCGTGCCCAACCCCCTACAGTTCGATTCAGCCGAGCAGGTCCAGCACGCACCGGTCGGCCGGACCGCCGGGGATCGCGTGGTCGGGGGCGGCGAGGTGCCGGTGCCAGAGATCGGCGGCGCCCTGCGTGTCGCCGGCCTCGATGAGGTCGATGAGCGTGGCGTGGATCCGACGGGTCGCACGGGCGGACGATCGGTCATCGGTGGTGACCTCGGCAAGGCTGGTCTCCTCCGGACGGTTGTCGGCACCGGGGTGACCGCCGTGGCTGTTTGTGAGCTCCACGAGATGCAGGAGCATCCCGGTGATCACGGTCAGTGACTTGTTTCCGGTCAGCTCCACCACGGCCAGGTGAAAGGCGGCCTGGGCCGAGGCGAGCGCGACGGGATGGTCGGCGGCCTCGTCACCCTCGTGGAGGAGCTGGCGCAGCCGGGCGACGTCGGCGGGATCACGCCGTTCGGCGAGCAGCGCCGCGCACGGCGGCTCGATGACGGCACAGGCCTGGTGGACGTCGCCCAGGGTGGCGCCGCGGTGTTCGAGGACGAGACCGGCGTAGCGCGCGGCGACCTCGGGGCTCGGGGCGTGGACCCGCGCGCCGCCGTGGGCCCCGCGCCGCACGAAGATCAGCGCTTCCGCCTCCAGCACCCGGAACGCCTCGCGCAGGGTGGGGCGCGAGACCCCGAACTGCGCCATCAGCGTGGGTTCGGGCGGTAGGGCGTCACCCTCGCTGAGCTCGCCGCGGATGATCCGCCGCCGCAGCTGGCTGGCGACGAGTTCCGCGGTCTTGGGTACCCGCACCCGCTGGCCGACCGGGGACGCGGCGGCCGGGACGTGGGCGGGCGAGACCGGGGGCGCCGGGTTCGGGGTGGCCTCCGTGGTGGATGCCCCGGCGACGGACGTGCCCGGGATGGTTCCCGCCGGAGCGGCTGGCCATGCCATGAGCGGTCCTCCTGCACGGCGGGCGTCGATTGTTGCCTAATGATCGTCGGATATCGGTGGACTGTGTGGCATATTTATGTTAACAGACGACGATTCGTCCGGATTGTCGGCATCGTGGCCTCGACATCATGCGTGTCGAAAGAGTGCGCCCGATCCACAGCACGACTCCGACGTGGCCTGACGTGATAGGGCCTGACGTGATGGGGCCTGACGTGCTTGATCCGAAGCCCGACCGTCTCGTTCCTTCGCGCGGGTGCTTGTCGGCCGCGGTCGCCCTGACGATCGACGACGGTCCGCATCCGGTGTGGACGCCGCGGATGCTCGACGTCTTGCGCCGCAACCGGGTCCAGGCAACGTTCTGCCTGGTCGGGGCCCAGGCACACGCGCACCGGGACCTGGTGGGCCGCATCATCGCCGAAGGGCACTCCGTCTGTAACCACACGATGACCCATCCCCAGCCGTTCAGTCGTCGCACACCGGCGCAGATCCGGGCCGAGATGGTCCGCGCCCAGTCGGTCATCGTCGACGCGGGTGGGAAACCGCCCCGGCTCTTCCGCGCGCCGGGTGGTGACTGGTCGCCGGCCGTGCTCGCCGCGGCCGCGAACCTCGGCATGAGCGCGATCGGCTGGGACGTGGACCCCGGGACTGGGCCCGACCGGGCACGCCGCGGATCGTGCGCTCGCTGACCGCGGCGCGGCCGCGTCCCGGGCCGCGACCGGCGGTGATGGTGACCTGGTGTTTCGTGGATCGGGGTTCGCCGTCGGTGAGGGTTCATCGGCACCGGGCGGGGCACGTTCCTGGCGTTGGCCACGGAAGGAGCTCCCGATGACCCACGTCGCCGACATCGACTCCCCCTGGTTGGGCGCCTGGCATATTCCCCGCAGCCGGGGTGTGGTCAGTGGTCTGCTGCTGATGCTCCTGGGCGTGTGGGGGGCGCTGATTCCGTTCGTCGGGCCGTACTTCGACTTCGCCTTCACCCCGAACAGCGCCTGGACCTGGACGTCGGCCCGCTTCTGGTTGGAGGTGCTGCCGGGTGCCGCCACATTCGTCGGTGGGTTCCTGCTGCTGATGAGCTCCACCCGGGGCACCGCCGCGCTGGGTGCGTGGCTCGCGATCGTCGCCGGCGCCTGGTTCGTCGTCGGCCCGACGCTGGCGGGACCCTGGGACCTCGGCGCGCTCGGCCGGCCGGTCGGTGGGTCCGCCCGGCAGGCGCTCGTCTGGATCAGTTTCTTCTACGGCCTCGGCGCCGTGATCCTCTTTCTCGGTTCGACCGCGTGGGGTCGGCTGAGCGTGCGGGGGGTGCGCGACGTGGCCGCGGCGCGCCGTCAGCGGGAACTGCGGGAGCAGGCGGCCATGCGTCCGGGCCCCCTGGCGGAGTCGGAGGTCTATCCCAGCGACCGCCTCAGTGCCCCGGCCCCGGCCGAGGGGGCCCCGGCCGGGGGGGCCGAGGAACGCACGGGCGCGTTCGGCCGTCATCGGCGCCGCAGCCACCGCTGACGGAAGGATCCATCGGGGAGGAACAGGGGAAGCGTGCGTCTCAGGGCCGGCCGTGCGTCTCAGGGCCGGCCGTGCGTCTCAGGGCCGGCGGGGTGCCTCGGCCCGGAGTGGTTTCGTGGGTCGGCGCCGGCGAAGTCCTGCGTCCAGTAGGTGCCGTACGCGCCGCCGGTGGCGTAGCCCACGCCGATGGCGGTGAAGGCACAGGTGAGGATGGTCGCCCGCCGATCGGCGCTGTCCATCCACATCTGCACGGTCCGAGCCGCGGTGAGCGATCCGGCGGCGATGTTCTCCCCGACGAGATCGGCGGTGTATCCGCGGGCGGCCAGCCGCTTGTCGAGGCCGCGACCGTCCCTACCGGTGTAGCCGAAGTAGCCGTTCGCCGCCATGTCGGTGCTGTGCGCCCGCGCCGCGGCTGCCAGCCGGGCGTCGACCGTCAGCGCGCCGCAGCCCGCTCGGGCCCGCTCGATGTTGGTCAACCGGACCACCTCGGCGGCCTCGGTGCCGGTCCGGGGCGGGGCGACGGGCGGCGTCCGCCTCGGAGCCGGCGCGAACGTGCTCGTGCCCGGTGCGACGCTCGTGCCCGGTGCGACGAGGGGTGCCTGCGCCGGAACCGGCAGGCGGGTATCGTCCGGCAGGCCCGCGGACGGTTCGCCGGTCCGCGACAGTAGCGGGGTCGTGGCCGTGGCCGTGGACAGGCCGGACGACGCCGTCGACGATGTCCTCGCCGGCTCCGCGACCGGCTCCGTGGTCGGGTGCGGCCGCGTGGTCGGCCGCGTGGTCGGCTGGGCGAACGACCCTGCGGTGAGCTCCGTGCGCGCCGCCCCGGACGGGTGCGGCGGGACGGGAGTCGCGGCGATCGTGATCTCCTGGTCGGCCCGGGCTCCCGTAGACGGCGTCGCCGACGCTGCCCTGCCGGCGGGAAACGCCTGGCAGGCCGTGGTGAGCGCCGCTGCGAGGGCGGCCACGGACGCGGCGGCGATGACGGTCGTGAACCGAAGCGAACCCAGCCGAAGCGAACCCAGCCGAACCGAACCCATAAGGCCTCCTCGGGTCTCCCCCCCCCCGGGAGCAATACGAGCAAAGATAACTAATTCCGCGTGTGGCGCTCCTCGCCTGTCATCGTGTGGTCCAGCTGTGGTAGGGCCGGAACCGGATGCGCTGGCCGGGCCGGCACTGCGCGGCCAGGTGCAGATCCTCGGACGCGACGACGCCCAGCATGGGATAACCCCCGGTGACCGGATGGTCGACGAGGAAGAGGACCGGCAGCCCGTCCGGGGGGATCTGGATCCCCCCGGTGACGACGGCCTCCGAGGGCAGCTCCGCGGTGATCCGGCGGCGCGGCGCCGGCCCGACGAGACGTACGCCGACCCGGTCGCTCTGGGCCGTCACCTCATAGGACGCGGAGAACAGCGTGGGCAGCGCGTCCGCGGTGAACCAGTCGTCGCGGGGGCCGGCGAGGACCCGCAGGGTCGGTTCGTCCGGGTACTGGGCGAGCGGGGCGAGGTCGACGGTTGGTGGGTCCGCGCTGTCGGCCGCCCGCGGCAGCCGCCGACCGGTGCTCAGCGGTTGCGGACCGATCCCGGAGAGGGTGTCACTCGATCGTGAGCCGAGCACCGGGGGGACACCGATCCCCCCGCGAATTCCGAGGTAGGTGCGCAGGCCCCGGTCGGGTGCCCCGATCCGCAACAGCGCGCCGGCGGGCACGTCCACCGGGGAGTACATGCTGATCTGGCGACCGGCGAGTTCCAGCGGGCACGGCGCGCCGGTCAGCGCGATCAGCGCCGGATCCGTGAACCGTGCGGTGAGGCCGCCGTAGGTGAGCTCGACCGCCGCCGCGGTCGCGACGTTGCCGACGAGCCGGTTCGCCAGCAGCAGACTGCGACGGTCGGCAGCGCCGGACCGGGTGATGCCCAGGTGCGCGAGCCCGGGCCGGCCGAGATCCTGGACCGTGGCGAACGGACCTGGCGCGACGATTTCGATCATGAAATCCCGATCATGACATTTCGATCACGACATCGACCGGGCGGCGTCAGCGATGGCGTCGGCGTCGGCGTCGGCGATGAACCGCACCCGCGTGCCCGGGGCCAGCACGGCGGGCGGCTCCCGGTCGGGATCGAAGACCCGCAGGTCGGTATGGCCAATCAGCCGCCATCCGCCGGGCGAGGTCCGCGGGTAGACACCGCTGAACTCGTCGGCGATGGCGACCGCGCCCGCGGGGACCCGGGTGCGCGGGCTGTCCCGGCGTGGCACGCGCAGCGCCGGGTCGAGGCCCGCGATGTAGGCGAAGCCGGGAGCGAAGCCACAGAACGCGACCCGGTGCCGGCCACGTACGTGCCGGTCCACGACCTGCGCCGGAGTCAGTCCGCTGAGCCGGGCGACCTCGGCCAGATCGGGACCGTCGTAGCGCACCGGTATCGTCACGACGTTCCGGTCGAGCGGGGGACCGGCCTGCGGCGCGGGACCGGAGGAGGGCGTGGGGCCGGACGTGCCGGGCTGAGCCCCGGCGGCGCGCAGCAGGGCGGCGCTCAGGCGTCTGGCGTCGGTCGCCGCGGGATCGAACGCGACCAGCACCGTCCGCGCCGCGGGAACCAGTTGGATGATCCCGACCGGGGCGATCCGCCGCAGCCGCGCATAGAGGGCCTCGGCCTCGGTCAGGCCGGCCACCTCGACGAGCAGTGCCTCGTCACCGCAGGGCAGGATGCGCATCGCGATCCTCTCAGCTGAACGGGATCAGGGGGACACCCGCGTCGAACAGGGCTTGGCGCAGCCGTCTGACCATCTCGACCGCGCCCGGCGTGTCCCCGTGCACGCAGAGAGAGCGGGCGCCGACGTCCACCGGTGTGCCCTGCTGGCTGACGACCACGCCCTTGATCGCCATCCGCACGCCGCGCGCGACGATGACGTCGGGATCGTGCAGGACGGCGCCGGCCGTGCGCCGGGAGACCAGAGTGCCCGCGGCCGTGTAGTCGCGGTCGGCGAACGCCTCGCCGACCGCGGTCAGGCCGGCCTCGCTCGCGCGCCGCAACCACGCTGATCCGGGCAGGCCCAGGACCGGCAGCGTCGCGTCGTAGCAGCGGATGGCCTCGACGACGGCCTGCGCCTGCTCCTCGTCGGTGACGATGGCGTTGTAGAGGGCGCCGTGCGGCTTGACGTAGCGAACCCGGTCGCCGGCCGTCCGGGCGAAGGCGTCCAGCGCGCCGAGCTGATAGAGGACGTCGTCACGTAGATCGTCGGGGTCCATGTCGATGCGGCGACGACCGAAGCCGGCGAGGTCGCGGTAGCTGACCTGGGCGCCGATGCGGACTCCGCAGCGGACCGCCTGCTCGCACGTCCGCCGCATCGTCGCGGGGTCGCCGGCATGGAACCCGCAGGCGATGTTGGCGCTGGTGACCAGGTCGAGTAGGGCCTCGTCCTCGGTGAGGCGCCAGACCCCGAAACCCTCGCCGAGGTCGGCGTTGAGATCGAGGGGACGCGGCCGATCCGCCGGAGGCGGTGGTGCGACGGGATGTGCCCGTCCGGCCGGAGGCGGTGGCTCGACCGGGTTCGGTGGATCGGCCTCCCCGGTGGTCGCCCGGTCTGGCCGAGGTCGCTCCCGCCTGCCGGGATCTCGCTGGTCGCCCATGCTGCCAATTGTTCACCACCTCGGCACTGGCGATCCGCGGGTAGATGATCCGCCGTACCGCCGCCGGGAACGGTCCGGACAAGATCGCCGCTTGACAGTTGGAGCCGTGGGATGGCTAGGTTGCCTCGACGGCTGCGGCGGGCTCAGGCTTCAGCGTCCGGATGATCGGCTGCGCCGCCTTGAGCGACTCGATCAGGCGCTGATACCGGTCGGTGCCCAGGGCGTCGGCAATATGCGCCTCGAATGCCTCAACCGTCTCGTGGGCACTGACGCGGGCGCGGGCGCCCGCGTCAGTGAGGTACAGGCCGATGCCGCGGCTGCCGGGAATCAGCTTGCGCTCGATGCAGCCGAGCTTTTCCAGCCGCGCGGCGATCTGGCTCAGCGCCTGCTGAGTCTGTGGTGCGCGCCGGCTGAGCTCGGCGATGGTGAGGCCCGGGCGCGCGTTGAGATTCTCCAGCATTCCCAGGCTGGCCAGCGAGAGCGGACTGTCCCCGAGCGCGGCTTCTCCCAGCAGCGACGTGCGGATCGAGACGGCCCACAGCAAGTGCACGAGCCAGTGCTCCCAACGGTCCTCCTGACCTGCCTGACCTGCCA
>NZ_CDWWXA010000134.1:9798-11767 GCF_977971845.1 Frankia sp. CeCAU1
AAGTTCCTGCACCAGCGGCTCCGACGGCCATGGGGAGAGCTGTTGGTGCAGCGCGCGGGCCCGCTGCTCCACCACCGCGTTCGGGGAGTCTGCTATCGCGCCCAGCGCGGCAATGCCCGACGCCGCAGCCGCACCCGGGTTCGCATGGTCGCCGTCCAGGTGGCCGGTAGCAACTGCGAGCATGGCGAGGCCAACGCCTTGGTTGTCGTGGACGAAGGTCGCTGCGGCCCGCTCGCCATGATGGATCGCCGTCCTGCCGGCACCTACGGTGTTCGCTGCGGTGAGTGCCGTATAAAGATCCTCTTCGGCGTCGTTCCATTCGGCATCACCCTTGATCGCCGTCCGCATCGAGGCTCGCATGACCACGATCGCCTCTTCGGCCTGGACTGCGGCCCCGGCGGCGGACGCGGCTAGCGCCTCGTATGCGGCTAGCCGGGCCCGCTGGCCCGGATGAGCGTCACGGCGGCCTTTCGCCGCGAAGTCCGCCGCCGTCGCCCAATGGCCCGCGTCCATCGCAATCCATGACTGCAATCCAGCGACTCGGCCTGTCAGCAGAGGATCGTTCACAGCCGTCGCGTGCTCTTCGGCGATCGCCGCAAACCGTCGGCCAAGACGGCTGTCCCCACCGAAACGTGCGACGGTCGCGAGTTCGGCGGCGAACTGGCCAGCGAGCCGCGTCAGCCGCGGCGCTACAGCGAGCTGCACACGTCGGGCGAGCATTCCTTCTACCTGCTGCCATGCTTTGAATGCCCCGGGAAACAGGATGCTGGGCGCTACGGCGCATAGATCACGGTTGAGGTCAACGAGCTGCGCTTCGAGCTCGGTAAGGGTGAAAGTCGCTGGCCGGGCAGCGTCAATCTGATCGCTGACCGCGCCGGTAGCGGCGAGCACGGTAGCCGCGGTGAGTCCGCCCACCTCAAAGAGCTGGCGTCTGTCCGTCGCCCCCACCCCCCTCGTCGCTACCACTGTCCGCCCCAGGATAGGGAGTAGTCCACCCTCGGGAAGGGCGAGCTTCGCTTCCTTCGCGGCATCCTCGGCCTTCGCCACCTGCCATAAGTAGATCAGCTGCCCCTCGCCGTGCAGCTCCCGGTCAAGCCCTGCTACGACGTGATCGACAGGGAGACGCTTCGGTTTCTGGTGCTGATGGACAGCCGGGACGAAGCCGGCTGGATCCTCGACGGCGCCCGGCGGTCGCCTGTGCAGACGAATCCCGCGCTGATGTGCCGGACCGTGGCGTACGGCCCGTGGGAGCCCGCCCCGGCCGAGGAGACCAGCACCGATGCGTGAGCCACGCCTGCGTGAGCCACGGCTGTCCGACCTGCTGCGCGCGGTGGCCGACGCCAACCCATCCGAGGAGCCCACCGCCGATGTCTGAGCAGACCGTCCCCGCAGCCCTCACCTACTACGCCCAGACACTCGCCCGCGAAATCGCCGCCGCGCCCGCCCCGACCGAGGATGCCGCTGTGCCGACTGACCCCGCCCGGCCGCAGCCCGGCGACCGCGTCCGCCCCTGCGGCGCCCAGCGTGCCATCTGCCCCCAATGCGGACGGGAGGTGGGGGTGCGCCGTAGTGGCCACCTGTACGGCCACCGCGGTCTAAACGGACAGGGCCGCATTGCCCGGACCCTCTGCTCTGGCACTGGCCGTGAGGTTACTACCAGCCGACTCATCCGCACACAGGAGACCCACCGTGCCGACTGACAGCCGTACCGACATCGCACTCAACCGCGCCGGTCTCGCCGAGGCCTGCGAGGTGCTCGCCGACCTGATCACCCGCGCCGGCATCGGCCAGGGCGACATCGTCATCCACGGCCACCCCCGGGTCGGTGCCGACGTTGATATCCATCTGTGGGCGGACCGTCACCCCCTCACCCTGCCCGACGGCCGCGTCCTCACCCCGCAGCAGCGGACCATGGCCCGTATGCAGGACTGGGCCGGCATCCTCGGCGCGGAGATCGTCACCCCGCTTC
>NZ_CDWWXA010000134.1:11881-13153 GCF_977971845.1 Frankia sp. CeCAU1
ATCCTGGGCTGCGGCAGGTCCGAGCTGATGTTGGTGATGTGCCGGTTGGGATCCGGGTGTGGGCCCGGCTGGACGTCCCGGGCCGCTGCGAATGCCCGGAGTGCGCCGCCGCGGCACACCATCGCGGACAGGAGACCCGTAATGGCTGACCCGCACGGACTCAGCATCCTGCAGCTCGCGCTGCTCAACGCAATCTGGCCCGCCGCCGGGCCCCCCGAGCTGGACGACGCCGAGCTGCTGGCAGCAGCCGCCACCGAGGTGCGCCGGTTCCGCGTCCGGGTCACCAAGCTGGAGACGCTCATCGAAACCTGGTGTGATCGACTCGACCGGGCGATGGACTGGGACGACGACAGCAACGACGGGACGTTCGCGGCGACCATCACCGAGGCGATCCGGCGCATCGAGTTGCCTGCCGTCGACGACCTCGATGCAGATCGGGAGGTCATCAGTCTCCGTCACCGAGTGGCCGAGCTAGAGGCCAAGGCGTCCGCGCTCGACGCCCTGACCGGCATCGGCCCCCGCTGGACCCTCGCCACCCAGGTGTGCGACTGCTCCGACGGCACCTGCGGCCACGGCGAATCCCCGTGGAAACTAGCCGCCGCGGACGGGCGCGACCTGATCGACGGGTTCGGGCCCGACTGCACCGTCGAAGACGCGCGGCGGATGGAGCAGGTCCCGGCAGGGGAGGCCGAGACCAGCGGGGGAGACGGGCTCACCGGCCCCGAGCGAGTCCGGGCCGCCATCCGTCGAGACCGCGGCAGAGACACCCCCGTCAACCCCCAGGGATGGGCCTGATGCTCGCCGAGTTCGGAGCCAGGCTCCATGCCGCCCGCATAGCCGCCCTGCTCACACAGCAGGAGCTGGGCCAGCGAGTCGGCCTGGTTCGCACCTCGATCGCCAACATCGAAGCCGGTCGACAGGGGGTCGACATCGAGATGCTGCTCATGCTCGCCCACGCCGTGGGCGTCGGCCCGATGGAGCTGCTCGCGGCGGCACCCGAGCAGGACTGGACCGTCGGCAGCGACGGTCAGACCAACACCAGCCCCCGGTACCGGCGGGTGGTGCTCGACGTCGAGGCCACGATCCGCAACGGCGCCGCCGACCTCATCGCCGGCCGCGCGGACGCGGTCGCCCGACTGATCGTTTCCCGGCTGGCCCACACCCACGGGCTGGCCCCGCGCACCGAGGAGGCCGAGCGCCGTGCCTGACACCGCCATCCGCACCGACGCACTGCACAGCGAGGCCCACGGGCTCATGTCGCAGATGGAGGCG
>NZ_CDWWXA010000135.1:0-617 GCF_977971845.1 Frankia sp. CeCAU1
AAGATCGGCTGGTAGCTATTCGTCAGGGCTGGTAGCTACGGTCACGGACGAGTTCAGCGGCGTAGCGGTGCCAGGTGCCCCCAGTCTGCGCGGTCCAGCGGGCGGCGGTGGTCGGGTGCATCGAGAGCATGTCGGCGAGGGCGGCGGTGGGGAGTTCGGCGGCGAGCTGGGTTATTGCGGCGACCGGCGACCGGCGACCGCGGAGACGCCGAGCTTGCGCAGTCGTTCCCCGAGCCGGGCGGGGGTGATCGGTTGTCCGGGGAGCAGGCCTGGGAACAGCCAGCCGGTCGTGCCGGGTGAGCCGACGCCGACGTGGGGACGGCCTTTGTCGCGTAGTCGCGGGACCAGGCTGGCGAGCGGTTCGGGCAGGTGGATGCGTTCGGTGCCGATCTGCAGGTGCACGGTGCCGCCCGGCTGGTGGACCTGGCTGGTTGTGAGCGCGGCGATGCGGGAGAGCTGCTGGCCGTAGAGGAGCAGCAGCGCGCCGGCGACCCGGTCGGTCAGTTCGACGGTGTCGTCGTGCAGGAGCCGGGCGAGCAGCGCGATCCGCTCGTCCTCGCTGGTGGCCGGGCCGGTCGGTCGGGGGCGGGCGGGGACTGTCAGCGTTCGGGTGTGGC
>NZ_CDWWXA010000135.1:722-2620 GCF_977971845.1 Frankia sp. CeCAU1
GGTCGGTCGGGGGCGGGCGGGGACTGTCAGCGTTCGGGTGTGGCCGCGCCCGGCGGTCCAGGCGAGGAAGTCACCGACGTCGTCGGGCGGACGGGGCGCCGCTGGTCAGCCAGAGGTCGACGGTGTGCTGGTCGAGCTCGGCGAGGGTGGTGCCGCGGTCGTGCAGCCAGGCGAGGAACGCGATCGTGACGTGGACGAGTTGGCTGGCGCGGGCGGTCACCGTCCGGGGGCGGCGGGAGTGTTCCGCGCGGGCGCGGAGTCGGCGCAGGACCCGCCAGGTGGTGTAGGCGGTTGCGACACGCCGGTGTTCGGGCGGTTCGACGTCTGCGAGCCGGCGGGCCAGGCGCTGTTCGGCGCGGGCGAGTGCCTCGTCGCGTGCCGGGAGTACCTGGTGGGCGACGAGCAGGGTGCGCAGGTAGTCGGCGGCGCCGCGGCGGGGATGGGTGTCGAGCGCGTCGTGGCTGGTGGGCAGCCGGCCGGCGGCCAGGTCGGCAAGCAGGCCGCTGGCCGCGCCGGTGCGCAGCCAGTTCAACGCGGTGTAGGGGTTCGGGGTCGCGCGGATCGCCTCGGCCACGGCGGCGAGGTGGGCCGGGACCTGCCCGTCGTCGGCGGCGAGAGCAGCACGGTCGTGCGGCGTCGCAGGGAGCAGGTCGCGCAGCGGCCGGCCTCGAACAGCTTGTCCTCGAGGCCGCAGCCGGCGCAGCGGTGGGTGACCGGCAGGCCGGCGCAGTCGGCGCAGGTCGTGGCGCCGACGCCGGGGGGATGGACGAGGCGGCGGGTCTGGCCGCAGGACGCGCAGGTGCCGCGGTGGCGCAGCGCCGCCGTGTAGCACGGGTCGCAGACCGGCCCCTCGGGCCAGCGGACGGCCGGTGGCCGGGTGGCGCCGCAGCGGGCGCACGGCAGCGCGCGCCGTGGCGTGCACGTCTGGCAGAGCGGGGCGTTGCTGCTGGCGAACGTGCAGGGCCGCCGCCGCCCGCAGACCGAGCAGACCGCCTCCGGGAGTGTGAAGCAGTTCACGCAGATGTCGGGCTGGTCGTCGTGCGCGCGCCGCGCGATGCGGCGCACCGTGCCGCACACACCGCAGCGGCGTTGGGCCCGGTCCGCGCAGCGCGCGCAGACCGGCTGGCCCCGCGGGTCGCGGCCGGCGACCGGTTTGATGATCCCGCAGCGCGCGCAGGCGGTTGCCCGGGCCCGGTTGTGGCAGCGCGAGCACAGCCCCTGCCCGTCGTCCTGGCGGGTCAGCGGACGGCCGGTCGCGCCGCAGCGCACGCAGGTCGGCACCGGCAGCGCGCCACCGGCCGCGATCAGAGTCCCGACGAGCCGTCCGACCGCCGGTGGCGCGCCGACGCTCAGCGCAGCCGGGTCCGTGGCCAGAGCGTCGGCCAGGTGCCGCAGGCTCGCGCCGCTGACCGCGCCCACCGCCGCGGCGATCACGTCGGCCGGTAGGGCCGGGCCGGCGGCCGCCACCGCCGCGGTCACCGCCACCCGGCCGGCCGCCACCTTCTCGAGCCAAGACGCCCGGGGGCCGGTCATGACCCGGTCCCCGGGCCGGGGACGGCGGTGATCTCGGCGCGCCGGGGCCGCAACGGCATCACGACCGGCAAGGACACCGCCCGCGGCGCCGTCGTGTCCGACGGTGCCGTGTCCGACGGTGCCGTGGCCGACGGTGCCGTGTCCGACGGTGCCGCGGGCGCACCGGGGCCGGCGGTGCCGCGGGCGCACCGGGGCCGGCGGTGCCGCGGGCGCACCGGGGCCGGCGGCGCGCCGGGGCCGGCCCCGGTAGGGCTCGACGAGGTCTGTGGGCGCGCAGCCGAGGATGTCGCAGAGCGCGGCGAGCGTCACCAGCGACAGCCGCTCCGGGACGCCGGTCACCAGCCGGTAGACCTGCTCGCGCGAAA
>NZ_CDWWXA010000135.1:3142-11543 GCF_977971845.1 Frankia sp. CeCAU1
CCCGCGCTCGGTCAGCCAGACCGCCGGGCCGGCCGACCCCGGGAACTGGGGGCGGACCACCGTCAGGTACTCCTCGAGCACCCCGGCCGCCCACGGGAACACCGTCGCGACCGCGCGGCGCCGCGGCGGACTGCCCCGCATCGCCTTGCCGAACCGGACCTGGCAGACACCTAGCGAGCCCAGCTGCCGCGCGGCCGGGTTCGTCGAGAAGTCGGCGACGTCGAGCTTGACCGCCTCCGCCCGGCGCAGCCCCCAGCCGTAGATCACCTTGAACACCGCCGTGTCGCGGAACGCCTGTAGCCAGCCCTTGCGCCGGCTGCCCGCCAACTGCTCGACCCGGTCGTCGGCCGTGTCGAAGAACGCCTGCAGCTCGGCGCGCGTCAGCGGCCGCCGTTCCGGGCGGCACTCGTGGTCGGCGACGTGCGTCGCCCTGTTCTCGTCGTGGCAGATCCGGCCCGGCGCCAGGCCGACCCGCTGCTCGCACTCGGCGACCCAGCCATACCGCGGGTCGCACGCGTAGTCACAGAACATCGCGACCGCGCCCTGGTAGTTGCGCACCGTCGAGTGCGCCCAGCCGCCGGCGGCGACCCAGCCCTCCAGCTGCGCCGGCGTCCACGTCCACGGCCAGCTGCCGCTGGCCGCCTGGAAACGGCGCACCACCCGTCCCCGGCCGTCGATCAGCGACGAGCTCAGCCGGCGGCTGACCTGCTGGCGGCGGAAACCTGCCAGCATCTCGTCGAACAGCACCGGCTCCGCCCGCAGCGGCGTCGCGCCGTCCACGAGCGCCAGCGCCGCCGTGCCCGCAGTCCTCGACCGCATATCAGCGTCTCCCTACACGTTGCGCCAGCCGCCACATCGCGGCACCGAACGCAACGCCACCAGACGCCACAATCTGTCATTGAATGCATCGAAAGAGTAATCACAGCAGGTCAGACGGCATGTCGCCCATGTCGTCAGCCCGCGCGAAGAAACCCCACTGGCACAGAAACTCCTGCTCGCGGGCGATCACAGAAACTGCCGAATGTTGCATTGGATGCAACATTGCCCAGTTAGAGCATCGACGCGAAGGCGTGGCGCAGATCATGCGGCCGCAGTATCAAACTCCGCCGCCATCCCGGTGCGCTGGCGACGGAGCGTCCCTTTCCGGGGCGTGGCCGAGGTTCCGCTCGGCTTCGCGAGCCCGTTACTCCGGTTGCCGGAGAGAACGGAGCAGGAGCCGGCCGAACCGGGTGAGGAGCAGGGCGCCGGAACCGGCGAGCGCGGCGAGGACGCCGATGAGGAGGTCTCGCGCCGAGCTCACGCCGAGGACCTGGAGTACCGCGAAGGCGGCGCCGAAGGGCAGGCCGACGACGGTGATGACGCCGAGCGCCGCGCCGACCTGCTGCCCCTCCTGGGTCTGGGCGATCCGGTTCAGGTCGACGATCTCGGTGAGCACGGCGTCGAACCGCTCGGGCAGACGGTGCTGTACCTGATAGGCGGTGAGGATGTCGTTCGCCGGGCCGTGGGCGCTGGCGTCCCGGAGCCAGTAGATGTTGCGGAATCGCGCGGCCCGTTCTTCGAGACGAGCAAGATGACGCGTAAGGTCCTGGGCTTCGAACGCGCGGGCCGCCTCGGCGATCATCTCGGTGATGGCCACGTTCTGGATCATGCCGATCAGGACCGCGTCGAGGTAGGTGGTGTGGGCGTAGAGCTGGGCGAAGCCGAAGAACGCATCGTCGGCGCCGTCGTCGGGGCGTAGACCGAGAAAGGCGGCGCCGTCCCGGGTGACGAGCCCGCGCCAGTCGGCGGAGAGAATCACTCGTCCGTCGAGGAGCTGGTCGGCGTGGTCGGGATCCGGCGGGTAGTCGGCGTTGGCGGTACGGGATGCGAGATGCCACAGCCAGGTGTCCGCGGTCGACCAAGAGTCGATTCGGACGGCGTCAACGGGTCGCGGCGGGTCGGCTTCGGGAAGGGTGGGGAAGGTCAGGAAGGCGATTGTGAACCTTCGGGCCGACGGCGCCAGGCGGGCCCAGGTGGGCAGCGCCGAGCCGAGGTCGGGGGGTGGGGTCGCACTGCCGCGCCGGCCGGCGACGGTGCGCAGGACGTCGAGGAGCTCGGACCCGCCGGTCTGGATATGGACATGGACGATGACGAAGGCGCGATCCGGCCGGTCCGGGTCGGGTAGGAGGATCTCCGTCCCGAAGATCGGGCTGTCCGTCTCGCCGGTGGGTGCGGTGCGCTGCCAGCGGCTCGGCCGGTCAGGCGTGCCGTAGAGGATGCGTGCGCAGGCGGCGCTGAAATAGGTGCTGCGTGCGGCGGTGGTCGCTTCGATTTCCTTGTGGCGTAACGGCAGCGGACCTTCCGGCCAGTCCGGGGTGCCGGTGAGGAAGGCGGGACAGACGACCACGAAGGAATGCCGTCCCGGCTGGTCTACCGGTAGAATTCGTCGACCTCCGGAAGGTCCAGTCTGATCACGAAGTGAGCTCGGCCGGTGGACGGGTCGACCTCGAAACGCACACGCTCCCCGACGATGATCGTGCGGAATCCTTCGGTGACGATGTCGCTGTAGTCGAAGCCGTGGATCTCGCCGGTCTCGTCGTCGCGAACCAGGTAGGTGGCGGTGACCCGGTGGGGTCCGCTGCCCAGCGGCTGACGGTCGACGATCCGGCCGAACCGCTGCCCGCTGTCCGGCTCGCCGGTCATGGTCACGCGACCTCCCGCACGCAGCGGAACCCGACGGCGTTACTGCTGCCCCGACGTAGGTACAGGGCCTTCGACGAAGTCTGCACCGCCCGGTACGGGTTGTCGTAGGAGCCGCCGCAGATCACCGCGGAGTTGATCCCGTCGAACACGGTCTCGGTCCATTCCCACACGTTGCCGGACATGCCGTGCACCCCGAACGGGGACAGGTTCGCCGCATGATCGGTCACCGGGGTCGGGGCGCAGTCCCGCAACCGGCCGCCGTCGATCTCCTGCTTCCAGACCTCGTAGGTCACCAACGGCCGGCCGCTCCACGCGTCGGCGCAGTTGACCGCGGCCAGGTCGACGTCGTCTCCCCAGGGGAACAGCCGGCCATCCGTGCCCCGGGCGGCGGCCTCCCACTCGACGCAGGTCGGCAGCCGCTTGCCCTCGAAGCGGGCGAAGGCGTAGGCACTCCACCAGTTGACGCAGTTCGCCGGGTAGTTGTCGTACACCGGATCGGTGAAGTACTCCGGGTTCCGCAAGCGTTCCTGCCATGGTTCGTGGCTGTGGCCTGGCGGAGTGGCCGGATGATCCCACTGCGCGCAGCCCTGCTCGGCGACCGCGGCGAGGAACGCCCTGTACCGCCCGACCGTCACGGGGAACTCGTCGAACAGCACCGGCTTCTCGATCTTTCGAAGAAGGAGGCGGTGGCTCGGCCCGACCAGGTACGTCGCTGCCGGCAGCGTCCGCGAGGGCGCGGGGATCGTCTCGGCGCCGAGGTGGACGAGGAACTCCCGGACCTGCTCGGTCAGAATCGGTTCGGCGTTGCTGCCCGCGGCCTCCCGTCCGGCCGCGGTCCGCAGGTAGCGCGCGGCGAAATACTCCTGGAAAACGGTGTGCACCAACGCCACCGTGCCGGCGCCGGCCGGGCGGAACAGGGGCGCGAGCAGGAACGTCTCCAGCGTGACCCGTCCCTCGGCGAAGCATTCGATGCCGACGTGGGTGCAGATGTCCGCCAGAGTGAACACCGCCTGATCGGCCAGGAACGCCGGGCCGAAGTAACTCTCCAGCCTGGGCTGGAGATCAGCGAGCCCGGCGGTGTTCAGGACCTGCCCGATGCGGGCCGGCACCAGGTCCGCGAGGTGCCTGGCCGCATCCACGGCGGGCCCCCGCGCGAGCTGGCCGGTCTGCTGAGCGAGCCGCAGTTCCAACGGCGAGACCGAGTAGACCCGCTCGTCCGCGTGCAGCTTCAGGTCACCGAGCCGGACCACGCTAAACTGCGGAAGCTCCAGCGGATCGACGCCGTTCGCGTGCAGCTGCTGGACGAGCTGCTCCGAGATCAGCGACGAGCTGTTCAGCAGCCGGCGGACCTCGGGCGAGTCGGCGAGGAACGAGTAGCGGGACGACATCACGACCGTCGACTCCGCCGACAGCGCCTGCGAGACGTCGGAGAACACACCGAGGAACGCCTCCAGGCTCGTGTTCGGCACCGCCTCATCGATCGCGTCGAGCACGCACAGCACGGAGCCGGCCCGGATCAGGTACAGGAAGACGTCGAAGACCCGGTTCCGCGGAACCGTCATGTACGGGTTGAGGGTCCGGGTGACAAAGTCACCGAACTCCTCCTCGGGTTCCTTCAGGCTCATGTCCAGGTAGAAGCGGTAGCGATGCCGTGCGGGTTCCGAGCCGTCCGCCGCGAGCTGCTTCAGCAGCGTCGTCTTCCCGCTGCCCGGACCACCAATGACGAGGATGTTCGCCGAGGTTCCCGCGAGACGGCGCAGGATCTCCCCGGCGTCGAACGTCTCGGTGACCGTCATCTCGCCGGTGTGCTGGTCCGCTTCCAGCACATCCCCAGCGATCCTGAACGGCTCCATGTCACGGGGTCTCGTCTCCGGGTAGCTGAGCGTCAGGGCGGACAGATGCGACGGTACGTCGACGATTCTCTCCATGAACCGCTCGTAGGCCACGATGCGGATCTCACCGTCCGCGAACGGCGCCACATCCTCGGACGGCTCGTCCTCGACGATCAGAAACCGGGTGTGCTTCGGGAGCTGGGTACTGAGGATCTCGCCGCCGGTCGTAGTGAGAAGCTGGTTCAGCTCCTCCAGGCTGCGACTGAGCATGATCTCCACATACTCGGCCTGCAACCCGATCTGCCGGCAGAACAGCTGGTAGACGGTGCTCTCGGACAGCTCGAACCGCTTGATCGCCTTGTAACCCAGGGTCGCGTACAGGCCCGAGAGGAACTCGGCCTTCCGCTCGACGAGCGGATCAAGGCCGGGCGCGTCACCGGTGATCGCGGTAACGCCGGTGCTGGTGAACCAGTCCAAGACGTCCAGGAGCCGGCGCACGGCGAGAAGGCCGTCCTCCTCGGCGATCTCATAACCGTCATGCGACGAACGGTTCCGAAGCCGCTGGATGTCGGTAAACGCGTTGATGATGTTGGTACTGCGGATATGCGGCCGGCAACCTTTGATCAGATCGTTCAGCGCCTTGCCGGACGGGTCGCCCGGAACCTCACGATGGGTCCACAGCTGCTTCAGCAGCCGTTCGGCGATCTTTCCGATGAGCGAGACGGTGTTCTCCGGATAGCCGTCACTCAACGACTTGATCGGCCGGGTGAAGTCGAGGCCGAGATGTCGCGCGATCCGATCATGACCGTTGAGCTCGCCCTGCAGCCGATGAAGACGGTCATCGACGGTCTCGGTCACGAGACGGTCCTCCTCCGGGTACCGAGCACGAAGGCGAACCGGTCGGGAAAGAACAGCACCGGTTCCGGATGGCGGGCGTCGATCTCGGCCACGCCTGCTTCGATCTGGTCATCATCGAACGTCGAGAGCAACGACATGTACCGACTGCGCACCATCGCCAGGTACCGGTCCTTCGGGATGCTCAACGGGTGGTCGCGGTACGTAAGACTCGCGGTCAGGCCCGCATCGCGCATGTGGTCCGCGATGTCGGCAGGGTCCGGCTGCAGCTCCTCGAACCGCTCCAGGGCCGCGACGAACAGCGGGTACGAGATCCGGATCGGCAACATCACGATGAGGAAACGGCCACCGTCGCCGAGAAGGCCTGTGAGCCCGGCGATGACCCGCGGACGGTCGGCGGGGGCCACGTGGTGGATCGCCTCTTTGATCATCACCACGTCGAGCGAACCGGGCCCGACGGCCGTCGTTGCGTCGGGGCTGGCCGCGCCGGCGAGCTGCTCCGCCGAGGCGTGCACCGGGCGAAGACCGGGATCCGAAGGCAGCTGGCTCAGCATCCCCTCGGACGGGTCGGCGCACAGGATCGGCGTCGACGGCCGGACGATCTCGAAAACCCGGCGGGTGTACAGTCCCGTCCCGCACCCGACGTCGATGATCCGATCGTGGGAGGTCAGGGTGAGCGCCCCGGCCATCTCCCGGGCCATCCAGCCGAGGAAGACGTCGCTGTAGGTCCAGTTCTGGTCGTACGCGCCAGCGAGGCGCTCATAGTGTGCCGACGTTCCCGGCTCCGCCAAACTGGATCACCTCCCGCCCTGCAACCCAGGCGGATCGTAACCGATCGGCTCCCCAACGGCTCCGGATTGGGACAAGTCGGCCAACGAGCATGACGCCCTGCCATCGCCTCTGGCGACATAACCGGGAACCCTGCTCGTCCCTCCGACGACCACGGTTCTCGCGAGAGTCGAGCCGGGCCAGCGGGTCGGCCAACTGTCCGGCGTTGCGTTGCGCTGCGCATAGCCGGCATAGCAGTTGTTCATGAGGACGTGGGTCGTGGCGACGTCGTTCGCCAGCTCCCGGATCCTCGGGGCCATGCGCGCAGTTCGTCCTCGCTGTAGCGGTAGCCGAAGCGTTCGTGGATGTCCTTACCCGTCCACCGCTCGCTGTGACCGTGGAACCGGACGACCGCGAGATCGGCGGTCGCTGCGAGCACCGGCGGAATCGAACTTGGGTAGCCCTGGGGCATGTGGACTCACGCGTGCAGAATCTCCTGAGAGGCGAGGAAATCGAGTGTCTCCTCACGGTTACGCTCGTCCATCCAGGTGTGGTTACGGAATTCCACGTAGATCCGCACCGGCCGGCACCGGCGCTGGTGACCTCCGGTGGGTACCATCCGGACCTCAGCAGCGTCGGGTCCGTCCAGGAAGCCGTCCCGACCAGAATGTCACCCACGCCCGTCGCCTCCTCGCCGGGTTCCACGCTCACGAACCGGTACCCGCCCGCAAACGGCATGGTTGGCGCAGGACCCGTCATCCGGGGCGGTGACCGGTCAGGCGGCGGTGACCGGTCAGGCGACGGCGAGCGTGGTCGACCAGAGCACCGCACCGCCGGAGTCCCGCAGCTCCACGGTGAGCCCGCCACCGGGATCGAGGTGCACGCGGCCGAAGAACTGCAGACCGGCCGAGGGCGGCAGGTTGGACTGACCCGCCGGAGGGGCCTTCACGAAAACAGCCTCGGGGCCGAAGGTGGGATCGAGCGTGTTCGGGCCGAACGTGCCGGCGTTCAACGGCCCGGAGACGAACTCCCAGAACGGGTCGAAATCGGTGAAGGCAGCCCGGTCCGGGTGGTAGTGGTGTGCCGCCGTGTAATGGACGTCAGCAGTCACCCAGACCACATTGCGGACCCGGTGCCGGCGGAGGCCGGCGAGGAGGTCCGCGATTTCCACCTCGCGCCCCAGCGGGGCACCCGGCCGGCCCTGCGCCACCGCCTCCACGCCGCTCGGGTTGTCCGGCACCAGCAGCCCGAGCGGGAGATCGGCGGCGACCACCTTCCAGGTGGCGCGGCTGGCGGCGAGCCCGGCCAGCAGCCACTCGCTCTGGTGGCGGCCAAGTATCGCCACGCCGGCGGGATCCTCCTGGCCGTCGGGATTCGGGTTCTTGAACGAGCGCATGTCCAGGACGAAGACATCGAGCAGCGGGCCGTAGGAGATCCTGCGGTAGATCCTCCCGCCCGGGTCGGCCCGACCGGGAATGAACGGGGTGTACTCCAGGAACGCCTGCCGCGAGCGCGCCGCGAGGACGTCCACCCGTTTCTCGCTGTACCGGAAGTCGTCGAGAATCTCACCGGGATACCAGTTGTTGAGCGTCTCGTGGTCGTCCCACTGGAACACCCACGGCACCTCGCGGTTGAACGCGAGCAGGTTTGCGTCGAGCAGACTGTACCGGTAGTTGCCGCGGTACTCCGCGAGGGTCTCGGCGACCTTGGACTTCTCCGGGACGACGAGGTTGCGCCACACCGAGCCGTCCGCGAGCGGAACCGTCGGGAGGATCGGCCCGTCCGCGTACACGGTGTCCCCGGAGCAGATCGCGAAGTCCGGGTTCAGCCGGCGCATCGTCTCGAAGATCCGCATTCCACCGAGATCGGGGTTGATACCCCACCCCTGGCCGCAGATGTCACCAGACCAGACGAACGAGACGTCGCCAGCACGCCCGGGGGCGGTCCGGAACCGGCCGATCGACGTCTCGCCGACGAGCGCCGGGTCATCCGCCGAGGCGAGGCGGACCCGGTAGAACACCTCCTCGCCGGCAGGCAGGCCGCGGACCGGCACCGAGGCGGTGAAGTCGGTCGCCGCGTCCACCCGGACGACGCCGACCCGCCGGGCTGCGGTGAACGTCTCGGTGGCTGCCACGTCGACCGCGAGCACCGCCTGCCGATCGGCCCGTGCCCACACCACCGCGCTGTCCGCGGTGACATCGCCGGACTGCACGCCGGAGGTAAACGTGGGCCGGCCACCCCGCACCTGGCCCGGGGCCCGGTCC
>NZ_CDWWXA010000135.1:11662-13358 GCF_977971845.1 Frankia sp. CeCAU1
GGCGGCCGCCAGGGACGCCACCGTCGCTCGGGCCAGCACATCCCGTCGGTTCGGCATGCGTTCCTCTGCCATCTCGCCCGGCCCTCCTGTCACTGTCCGTATGGCCGCAGTCCCCCGACGTCGACCATCACAGTGCAGGTTCCGGGCAGCCGTCGGCCCCCGTTTCGGAAGCGAAAAAGTGAACTGTGCGTGGCGTCCCGCACCGCCTGCCGCAGAGCCGCAGAGCCGCAGAGCCAGGGAAACCCTGGTAATCTGGGCCGCTCTCACGGCCCCTTAGCGCTTTCGCGATCCGTATCTACGTAGAAATTGCTATGATCTATCCGTAGATGCGGTTTCAGTCGGAGCTTTGCCGTCGGCGACCAGCCTTTAACCTCCCTCGACGAGAAAGGGACGGACGATGTCTCCGCAGATCAGACGGTTGATCAGAGTGGATGCGTGACATGTTCTGGCCAGGCCCCGCCCACCCCGACGACGAGAGCAGGCACTGGCTCGCCCGGGTCGAGAAAGTCGCCCCAGTCCTGGTCCAGCACCGTGAACAGGCCGAACAGGAGAGAATGACGCCGCCCGACGTCATCGACGCCCTGCGTGAGCAGAACATCCACCGGATGTGGGTCTCCCCGGCCTTCGGCGGCGGCGGGGTGAGTGTCCGGACCGGTTCCGCGGTGCTCCAGGCGCTCGCCCGGATCGACGCCTCCGTCGCCTGGCAGATGGGGGTCCAGGGCGTCATCGGCCGGATGTCGGACTACCTCCCGGAGCAGACGGCCGGTCGGATGTTCCGGGAGAGCGATGGTCTCGTCGTCGGTGGGATCAACCCGTCGGGCCACGCCGAGGCTGTCCCCGGCGGTTACCGGGTACGCGGTCGGTGGTCCTTCGCCAGCGGCTCCACCCACGCCGACTGGCTGGTGTGCGCCTCACTCGTCACCGAAACCAGCACGGCCGGCGAGGTAGCCGCGGGAAGTAAGGCGAACTCGTCGGCCCCGGCCCCGCCCACAACCCGGATGATGTTCGTTCCGCGGGATGCCGTCCGTTTCACCGACGACTGGTTCACGATAGGGCTGCGCGGCACCGGGAGCGTCAGCTTCACTGTCGACGACCTCTTCGTCCCCGAGGAGCACACCGTCGACGGCGGGCTGCTGCGCCGGCTGCCCGCGGCCCGGCCCTCGCGCGGCTACCCCATCGCGTACTACGACTTCGGCCCGTTCACGACCGCGTCAACGGCGCTCGGCATCGCCCAGGACGCGCTGAGCGCCTTCCCGGGGCTGGCGGTCAGCGCGGTTCCTGCCCGCGGGACGGAGACGCTGGCGTCCAGCCACACCGTTCAGGCCGGCCTCGCCCGCGCCGCGGCCCTGGTCAGGGCGGGCGAACTGCTGCTCGACGATGCGGCCGGCCACGCGAGTGCCCGCCTCATCGGCGGGGAGAAGCTCAGCGCCCTGATCCGGCTCGCAGCCACCGCCGCCGGCGAAAACACCCTGAAGGCCGTGGACACCCTGCACGCCCTGGCCGGCACCAGGGCCCTGGGCGCGGCCGGCCGGCTCGACCGCTGCTTCCGCGACATCCACACCGTGGTCGCGCACATCACCCTGGCGCCGACGAACTTCGAGATGGTCGGGTCGTATCTCCTGGGCGGCTCGTTGCTGATGCGGCGCTGACCCCGTCCGATGCCCCGAGCCCTGAGTCCCTAGCCCCTAGCCCCTAG
>NZ_CDWWXA010000136.1:0-9330 GCF_977971845.1 Frankia sp. CeCAU1
GGTGCCGGTCCAGGGCGGGGTGCCGGGGGCCGTCCCGTTCCCGCGGATGCCGGGTCTGCCCCGGGAGAGCCTGCGGCTGGCCTATCGGGAGCTTCAGGAGGTCACCGAGCATGTCGCCGATCCGTTCCTGCGTGGTCGCATCGGCGGGGTGTCCGAGCTGCTGCGCGGGCTGCTCGCCGAGGAGACGAAGACGGTCGGACGGCTGACGCTGACCCCGCGCGAGTTGGAGGTGCTTGCCCAGGTCTCGTTGGGATTGTCCAACGTCGAGACGGCCCGCCGGCTGACGGTCTCGCCCGAGACGGTGAAGGCGTACCTGCGCAGCATCATGCGCAAGCTCGGTGTCCGTAACCGGACGGCCGCGGTACACGCCGCGCGCCAGATGGGAATGCTGCCCTGATCTCAGGGGTCCGCACCGGACCCCTGCCGGGGGTGCGGCCGTGGCTGCCGGTCTGGCAGTCACGGCCATTCGACCCCGCCGTATATTCCCGGCGCCGGTGTACGAGGATCTCGACCGCGGGTCGCTATGGCCTGCCACCGGTGCCATAGCGGCGTTTTCACGTTGTGCGGGCAGGAGTGGCGGGGCCGCCCGGCAGGCGAGCCGAGGCTCAGGCTGGACCTGAGGCATCGCCCTACTACCTTTGGGATTGTTCCCGGCATTCCCGCCCACTCCTCCTACGCTGCGGCGGCCGCCTACCCTCGAAGATTCTTCCGGCTGCCCTGTTTTCGGCGGCCGAATATCGATCGTGGCCGGGTTCCCGCTACACTTCTGCCTCCGGGCGAGGGTAGTTCGGAACTGGGACCCCAGGCGGGTCTACTTTCGAGGCGGAAGCTCGGGACTTCCTCGCGGTGCTCCATGCGGTGCTCCATGCCCGGACGTGTGGTCGCTGGCGGCCACCGTCCGGCCGTTACGAGATCCATCGGCACGGGAGATCCTCGAAGGAGCGTCATGCCGTCGTTCGCTGATCCGGCGCAGCAGCGCGAATCCCGACCCGATCGGGTGACGTATGCCGCGTTGCCGCACGGACGGGACGAGGGGCCGCACGGACGGGACGAGGGCTGGGCCGACCGCGGCCCCGCGTCGGCGGGCTCCACCGGCGCACCACCCCGTTCGCTGTTCACGATGGTGGCTGACGCGGCCGTCGTGTACCGGGGAAGGCTACTCGCCGCCGCCTGCCTGCTGGTGGTCGTGCTGCTGCCGTGGAATGCCGGAATCTACGACCAGCTCGCCACCGGTGGTTTCTACGCACCGGGCGATCCGTCGACGCGGGCTGAGCGGCTGCTCGACGAGGAGTTCCCGGACGCGCCCCCCGACGTCGCCATCATGCTGACGTCGGCCCCGGGTATCGACGGGCCGATCGCCGCCCGCCTGGGCCGGGAGCTCACCGGGCGGATCGCCGCGGAGCCGGGGGTGACCTCGGTGCTGTCGTACTGGCCGGGCGGGCCCAACGAGGCGAGCCCGCTGCTGCGTGCGAAGGACGGCCGGTCGGCCCTGATCGTGTTCCGGCTCACCGGTTCCGAGGACCACATCCAGCACCGCCTGAACGCCCTGCACGACCGGTACGCCCACGATGGTCCGGGGGTCCAGGTCCGGTTCGGCGGGGCGCCCGCGGTCATGCGTGACGTGACCGAGCGCAGCCGTGTCGACCTGGCGCACGGTGAGCAGATCTCCGCTCCGCTGGTGTTCCTCGTGCTGCTCTACGCCTTCGGCACGGTCCTGGCCGCCCTGCTTCCGGTCCTGGTCGGCGTGGTGTCGGTGGTGTCGAGTCTCGCGCTGCTGCGGCTGGCGGCCACGCTCACCGACGTGTCGGTCTTCTCGGTGAACCTGACGACTGCCCTCGGATTCGGTCTCGCGGTCGATTACAGCCTGTTCATCTTGCGACGTTTTCGGGACGAACGGGACCGCGGGCTGCTCCCGGCGGCGGCGCTGCGCCGGACGCTGGAGACCGCCGGGCGCACGGTGTTCTTCTCCGGGGTGACGGTGGCGCTGTCCCTGACGGCCGCGCTGGTCTTCCCGATCTATTACCTGCGTTCGTTCGCCTTCGCCGGCATCATCGTCGTCGTCGCATCGGAGGTGGCCGCACTGCTCGTGCTGCCCGCGGCGCTGATGGTGCTCGGTGACCGCATCGAGCGCGGCAACGTCCGGCTGGCGTTGTCGCGCCTGAGAGGCTCCCTGAGACGCTCGGGGTCGCGCCCCTCGGGTCACCGGCGGTCCGGTGGCCACCGCGTGGGGGCCTCGGCGGCTGGCCGCGGCTGGTCGGCGCTGGCGCGGCGGGTCATGCGCCACCCGGTGTTCTTCGGTGGGGTCGCGATCTTCGTGTTGGTGCTGTGTGCCGCCCCGCTGCGCCACCTCGACCTCGCGCTGGCCGACGACACGGTCCTGCCGGCGACCGCGGAGGCTCACGTCGTCAACGACGCGATGCGGGAGGACTTCGTCGTCTGCCTGTCCTGCCAGATTCCGATCGTGGTGCCCGGCGTGGACGCGCGGGACCCGGGGAACGCCGAGAAGCTGACCGACTACGCGACCCGCTTGTCCGCGCTGCCGGGCGTTGCCCGCATCGACACCGTCACCGGCAGCTTCCTGCGGGGCGAGCGGATCGGTACGGTGCCGAAGACTGCGATGAGGTACGTCGGAACGCACCGCGGCGCCTGGCTGTCGGTGTGGCAGACCGACAGGTCTCCGCTGTCCGGGTCGGCGAAGGACCTGGTCCGGAGGCTGCGGGCGGTACCGGCGCCGTTCGGCGTCCTCATCGGCGGACTTGCGCCGCACTTCCTCGACACCTCGCATTCCATCAAGCGGAGTCTGCCGCCGGCCTTCGCCGTCGTGATGACGGCGACCTTCATCCTGCTGTTCCTGTTCACCGGCAGCGTGCTCCTTCCGCTGAAGGCGATGTTCCTCAACACGCTGAACCTCGCTGCCACCGTCGGGCTGCTGGCGTTCGTCTTTCAGGACGGACACCTGACCGGTCTGGTCGGCGACTTCCAGGTGTCGGGCATGCTGGAGATGACCAGCCCGGTCCTGATGTTCTTCATCGCGTTCGGGCTCAGCATGGATTACGAGATCTTCCTGCTCGCCCGCATCCGCGAGGAGTACCTGCGGACGGGAGACAACCGCGATTCCGTCGCCCGTGGGCTGGGGACGACCGGTCCACTGATCACGAGTGTGGCGCTCGCTCTCATCGTGGTCATGGTCGCGCTGTCCGCATCGGACATCAGTATGATCAAATTGGTGGGTGTCGGGCTGACCGTGTCGATCGTGCTCGACGTGACCCTCGTGCGAGCGATCCTCGTCCCGGCGTTCATGGCCCTGGCGGGCGACTACAACTGGTGGGCTCCCGAGCCGCTGCGCCGTCTGCACGCGCGGTTCAGCCTGCGGGAGGACGGCGACGAAGCGGCCTCGCATGCGGGACCCCCCGACCCCGGCAACCGCATGACGACGAAGATCACTTATCGGCGGGGGCGGGGAGAACCTACCCGAGGGGCCCGGCCGCCGGTCGGGCCGGCCCCGACCTGGCACTACTACCTGCGCCCGCGGCGGCGCGCGGACGGTGGGCCCTTACCGGCCATGATGGGTATCCGGGGTTTCGCACTCGACGACATCCGCGTCGAAAGCGCATAGGTAGTACGCATAGGTAGTAAACGCCAATCTCGGCCTTGGCCGGTAGCCTCGGGAGCTGACGACTCCTACCCGCCGCCGCGGGCCTGCGCGGTCCGCCTGCGGTTGGCCTTCTTGATCGCATCGACGAGATCGTCCCTCGACATCGTCGAGCGGCCGGGGATGTCGAGCTCACGGGCGAGCGCGCGCAGGTGTGTCAGCGAGGCGTTCGCGTCCACGCCCTCGGCGGTCGGCCCGCTGTGCCGGGAGGCGGGCGTCGGCTTGGCGGCCTGCTCGTCGGAGGGACCGGGCCGACTCTTCGGCCGCCAACGGTCCCCCACCTTCTCGTGGGTGTGCTTGAGCGCGGCAAAGGCCGCACGGTGGGCACGCGCACCCTCACCGTAGGTTTTCACCGCCGAGTCGTGGGTCTTCTTCCAGGTGCGGATGGCCTGATCGTCGGAGCGGGTGATGGTGGACGGAACGTCGTCCCGCATCTCGTCGGCCTGCGCCTTCTTGTCGGTCTTGTCGGTCCGCGGATTCTTCCCGACCATGGCACCCCTCCTCCCGAGCGGATGCTCAGGTCCTTCCGAGCGGATGCCTATGGACCTTCCCTCGATGCCGGGACGTATTCCCGTCCCCGTTGCCGCCGGGCAGCTCGTGGCCCGTGGTGGATCTCTTGGCGCCTTGATGCGAAGAGTGAGGCATTGGATACCGTAGCGTGCCAATGTCTCGACCATGACGACCCGAAGGACGCCTCATGTCCCATGCCGCTGACCCGTTTCGTCGGCGTCGCCGTGAGCCCGGTCTGTCCCGGCGCGGAATTCTCGGTCTCGCCGGTGCCGGTCTGGGCGGAGGGGCGGAGACGCTGCTCGCCGCCGCGCCGAGCAGCGCGTCCGCTGGCCCGGCCGGGCCAGCGGACGCAGGGGCCCGACCCGGTGCGGAAGCGCGGGCCCTCTCGGCGCCGGGGACGCGTGTCGTGCTCGTGCCCCGGACCCTGGCTGCCGTGACGAGGGGAGTGGGGCCCGCGACGTCGGATTTCGACATCGGTTACGTGGCGGTCCGATGGACCCGTGACGGGAACGATCGCGCGGCGGATGGCCGGGCCGGTTCCGGTGGTGCCGGCACGGGGACCGCCGGGACCGCCGATGCCGGCGGTGCCGTTTCTCGGGGCGCCGAGATCCGGCTGCGCCAGCCGGGGGGTGGGTTCGACGCATGGCGGCCGCTGGCGGTCGGCTGTCCGGCGGAGCGGGACGATTCGCCGGCCGGGGGGAGGAGCGCCGCCGTGCTGGTCGCCGCGCACCGCGCGACCGGCTACGAACTGTGGTTGCCACCCGGCGCGACGTCCGTGACGTCCACCGCCCTGAACACGACGTCGGGGCCGTTGCAGCGGTTGACGGCCCCCATTGTGTCCGCCTATGCCGCCCTTTCCGCGATCTCGGCTTCCCGCGCCGCCTGGTCGCCGGGGCTCTTCGCCGCGCCCAGGTCGTCGCCGCAGCCCCGGGTCGCGACCGCGTCCGGGGTGTCGGCGGTCCCCGCCGCGCCGGTCGCCCCCGTCCGGCTGCCGGCGACGCTCGACCTGCGCTACCTGCCCCGGGCCGCGTGGGGCGCGGACGAGTCGCTACGGCTGTCCCCCTCGTCCGGCAGCGGTTGGAAACCGACGTACCACCCGGGGCAGGTTGTCACGGTTCATCACACGGTGACGCCCAACGACGATCCGAACCCCGCCGCCACCGTGCGGGCGATCTACCACTTCCACACGGTCGAGCGGGGATGGTCGGACATCGGGTACCACCTCCTCATCGACGAGGCGGGCACGCTCTACGAGGGCCGGTGGTCGGGAACGGACAGCGTTCCCGGCCACCGGGAGGACGGCTACGTGGTGACGGGTGCACATGTGGCGGACCTCAACGCCGGCAACGTCGGCGTCGCGCTGCTCGGTGACCTGCGGACGCGCACCCCCACCGCCGCCGCCCGTCGCACGCTCGTCCTGGTGCTGCTCGCGTTGACCGGAGCGCATCATCTCGACCCGCTCGGCACCGTCCACTACGTCAATCCGGTGAGTGGCAGGCGTCGTACCGTCCCGGCCGTCAGCGGGCACCGCGACTGGATGGCCACCGAATGTCCGGGCGGCACGGCCTACACCGCCCTGGCAGGTGTGCGGACGGACGTCGCCCGGCAGCTGATGTGAGGCTCACCGGCTGGTGCCCCGCCGGGCGACGGGGTGGGCCGTGGACGGATTCAGGGGCGCCAGCCGGCATAGACCGCGAACCTGCCGTGCTTGACGACGCAGTCGACCGGCGCGAATCCGGCGTCGGCCAGCCAGTCGAGCTGGTCGGCGAGCGGCGCGCACCGATCGAGGGACATCCGCCGCAACGCGGCCTCCCACTCGGCGTCGTCCGAACCCGCCGCCCGGGCCTGCCGTTCGTGCATGTCCTCGTACTGCCGGGTCAGGGCGGCGGTTGGGCCGTTGACCTGCTCGAGGTTGACGAACAGCCCACCCGGCCGCAGGACGTCGCGCACCCGGCGGAACAGGTCGCGCTTGCCGGGGTCGTCGAGGTGGTGGATGGCCAGCGCCGAGACGACCGCGTCGAACGGGCCGGTAGGCAGGGCGGAGGCGAGGTCCGCGACGGTGACGGCCTCGACTGGGCCGCCGGACAGCCGCGCCTGGGCCTTGGCCAGCATCGGCGCGGCGCGGTCGAACAGGTGCAACCGGACGTCGGGGACGGCCGCGACGACCGCGGCGGCCAGCAGACCGGTGCCCGCGCCGAGGTCGAGCACCGCCGGTCGGGCGCCACCCTGGCGTGCCACCAGGTCGCCGACCGATCCGTACAGCAGGTCGAAGGAGGGGACGAGCCGGCGGCGCTCCCCGTCGTAGGTCCCGGGATCCCAGCTGGGCGTCTCATAATATGAGATAGTCATCTCATTCATTGAACAATCATACGATCGGGCCCGGCCGCGCAGCACCGCTTCCGGCGGGTCCGCGCATCGTGCGTCACCCCGCAGGTCCGCCCCGTGCTCCGCCTCTTGGGCCTCGTGGCGCCCTGTACGCCGGCGTTCGCTCCGGCTCGTCCCGCTGTCGGCGCCGATCTCGCCGACGGTGTTGCCTTCGGTACCTGAAACTCACAGGTACCTGAAAGTATGATGTTGTTCGCGTCATGTCTCGGGAGGCGTCACGTTCGGGAGGAGGGACGCTCGGGAGGAGGGACGCATGAAACGGGTGGCCGCGGTGAGCACAGCGACGGCGGTCGCCCATGTCCTGCGGGAGGAGATTCTCAGCCGGCAGGACGGCGACCTGTACCTTGGCCAAGAGAACGAGCTGCTGGCCCGGCTCGGCGTCAGCCGACCGTCGCTGCGTCAGGCGGTGCGGCTGTTGCAGGCCGAGGGGATCCTCACCGTCCGCCGGGGTCATCACGGCGGTCTGTACGGACAGCGGCCGGACGCGGCCGGGGTCGCCCATATGGCGTCGGTCTTCCTGCGCACCCGTCGGGCCTCGTTCGCCGACCTCAGCGCGACCCACGCCCTCATCACCACCGAGTGTGCCCGGCTCGCCGCGCTCAATCCGGATCCGGCTGAGCGGGGTCGGCTGCTGACCTTCGTCGACGCCGCCGGTGGGGACGCCGTTGACGGCGCCGTTGACGGCGCCGCCGGTGGGGACGCCCACGACCACGCCCGGGCCCGGGCACAGTGGGGCGTGCTGCTCGCCGAGATCGCCCGCAGCCCCACCCTTCAGCTCTTCGAGGACGTGCTCGGTTCGCTGTCGCGGTATCCGACCTCGCGGCCGTTCCTGCTCGACCCCGACAGCGTCGCCCTGGCCTGGGAGCAGTGTCGGTGGATCGCGGAGGCGGTGCGGGACGGCGATGCCGACACCGCCGCCATGCTGTGCCGCGAGCACGAGGACGCGATGGCCCGCTACCTCCGCGACCAGCCGGAGGATCTCCTCGGCTGGTGAGCCGTCCGGCCGGGTCCATGCCGCCACCCTCGCGCATCGTCTGCCCGGCGATAGTGCCCGGCCGGACGGCTGGGCGCGCGGGGTGGGGCCCCGTCTCTCAGACCGTGAACGTCCTGGTGACGGCCTGCTCGGTCTGCTGGAACGAGCCGTTCGAGTCGTGCACCGCCGTCTTGAGCGCCAGGATGTCCTCGGTCAACTCGCCGGTCGCCGTCGACCACGTGGTCTGCAGCGGGACGTACGCCTGCTGCGCCGCGCCGCCCCAGGTCCGCAGCAGCGGCTTCATCTTCGTCGCCAGGTCCTGGATCTGCTGGATCAGCAACCCCCTTGGCGGTTTCCAGGGTCGTCACGGCTCCGTGCTGCGCCAGCGCAACGCCGCCGACCTGACAGCGGCCATGGGGCGTCCGTAGGCGGATGAGCCACGGGCCCCGGCGCCGGGTACCCGTGACGCCGGGTACCCGTGACGCCGAGGGGACCGGCCGGCCCGCGGGGCGTGTGCCAGCTCGCGGCCTGGTCATGGTCAGTCCTCGCGCGTCGTCTCGCCGGGGTCCACGGGCCGCCTCGGTCCACGGGCCGCGTTCAGTCCAGCAGGCCGCTCTGCCGGGCGGCGTGCACGGCTGCCGTACGGTTACGGACCCCCATCTTGCGCATGATGCTGCGCATGTAGGTCTTCACGGTCTCGGCGCGGATCGTGAGGTGCTCCGCCGCCTCGACGTTGGAGCAGCCGGTGGCCACGAGGGTCAGTACCTCCATCTCCCGCAGGGTGAGGCGGAAGGGCGGCGGCTTCGGCGGGCCGGGCGTGACGACCGGTTCGTTGCGCAGCAGGGAGTAGATGTGCAGGATCTGCCGCCGGAGATGGGGGGCCGTCATCTGGGCGCTCAGCTCCAGTAGCTCGATCTGGGCCAGACGGACCCGCTCTCGCTGCGTGCGAGAGTCGGGCGGCTGTCCATCGGCGACGAATGGTCCCGGTGCGTGGTCAAAGCCGGCGGGGGTCATCGTCCGGTGCAGGCGCACCTGCATCGGGATCGAATCCGATGCCACTGGGCCCATTATGCTCCTCTCCCTATCCACGTCGATAACCCGGCTACCTCCGGCTGGGCGCCCCCGGCCAATCAGGCGCGCACCGGTGTATTCATGAAGGGGTGGTCGGTCCCGGGATCGGCCGTACACCACCTTTGTGCGATGCCTTCCATGATCCGATCGCGGGTGAAGTGGACACACCGCCACGTCGGCTCCGCTCCAGGCTGGCCGTCCGTCTTCGTCGGATGGCCGCTGCCGGCTACATCGAAAAGGTTATCTCCTTGCCCCGGCCGGTCGTCAATGGTGTCGCTCCCATGGGTGAGAACATACTGCTCCCCCCAGTCGGAAGGTTCGAGGGTAGTCTTGAATGCTACCCCGAAAGGGGCTCCTTCGGGTACGTCATGTCACGTCGCCGCACCAAGGTCCCCCTCGGTTTGAGGGGGTGCGAAGGAGATTCCTGGAGGTCGGCGGAAACCCGCACGTCAGCGGGTTGATGGTGGGCAGCGGAAACGGCCTCGGGAGTTATCCGATGAGCCAGCTGGGTTAATAGATGGGACGGCGGCGGATGATGTGGGCGGATGCACGGGAATCCGCGCGGGTGGATGGTAGGAATAGGCCGAGCTGGCCATGGCGGCCGCGGTCACACCCGGTCGGAACCACCCGGTCGGAACCACCCGGTCGGAGTTACCCGATCGGAGCCACATCCGGCTGGAGCCACCCGGTCGGAGCTACCCGACCCGACCCGACCCGAGCCCGCCGGCCCGAGTCAGCC
>NZ_CDWWXA010000136.1:9618-12718 GCF_977971845.1 Frankia sp. CeCAU1
CGACCCGACCCGACCCGAGCCCGCCGGCCCGAGTCAGCCCGCCGCCCTCCTCGATCATGCGTGCAGCCGTGTAGCGAGGTCGCGAGGACGTCAAGGTCGAGGAGGTCCCCGAACCGGGGTGCCGGCCGGGGCACGTCAAACTTCGCGTCGCCCACAGCGGGATCTGTGGCACCGACCTGCACGAGCACTACGCCGGCCCCATCCTCTTCCACGCCGAGCCGTATCCGCTGACCGGCCTGTCGATCCCCCTCGTCCTGGGACACGAGCTAGGCGGCACCGTGGTCGACGTGGGCGATGGTGTCGCTTCGGTCGCCGTGGGCGACCGGGCAGCGCGCGGTGACGTTACCGGGCGGTCGGTGGTGATCGACGATGGTCCCGTGATGCGCTGAAACGCGGGTTTCCGCTCGAGCCGGCGGGTCAGGAGTGGATGACGGCCCGGCCGGTCATCGACTCGGGCAGGATCCGTACCCAGTGCGGATGCTCGATGCGGTCCGCCCAGGGCTTGAGTCCCGTCTGCTCGAGCCTGGCCAGCGTGCCCGGGTCGGTGACGGGCACGGCCTTCCCGTTGATCAGAACGCTCCAGCCGCTGCGGGATGCCGGATCGCGCCCGTCGACCTCGAAGCCAACCGCGCCCTCCTCGATCGCGGCGGTCAGCTTCGAGCCCACGGCCGTCCGGAAGGCCACCGCCTCCCCGTCCATCACGTAGTTCACCGGCAGCACGAGGACCTCCCCATCCGCCCGGAACGCCACCCGGCCGAGCTGCTCGTTCCCGAGCAGCCACAGGCAGGTTGCGGGGGACAGCACCCCGCCACCGGCATGGTCGAAGGCGAACGCCACCCTGATGCTGGTCCCGCTGGTCCGGGTCGGTGTCTGCGTCGTGGGCATGGCCAGCTCGGTCCGATCGGTCGGTGAAGCCACGGTGACGAGCGCCGGCGCGCCCGCGTTCGGCGGGGTCATCGCGTCATCCCCCTCGTTCTGGGTAGTCGACGTACCTCCACTTCTGGACGGTAGTCGGACGGGGCGGCCGCGGGCAGGGCCGGTCGTCACGTCGGCGCGGGTCGTCCGACCGGGGGATGGCCTGCCGGTGGTCCGCACCGGTCCGCGGGGAAGGCGTTCGCCGGCCGGCCGGGACGGTGGTTACGCGGCCGGGCGGTGGTTACGCGGCCGGCTCGATGTCCGGTATCCGCGCGGCGCGGAACGTCACCTCACGCCGCAGCCGGAACCCGAGCGACTCGTAGAGCCGGATCGCGTTCGTGTTGGTCGCCGCGGCGTGCAGGAACGGTGTCTCCCCGCGGGCCCGGATGCCCGCGGCGACCGCGCGGACGAGCCGGGTCGCGAGGCCCTGGCCCCGGTGGTCCGCGTCCGTGCAGACGGCGCTGATCTCGGTCCAGCCGGGCGGGTGCAGCCGTTCCCCGGCCATCGCCACCAGCGTGCCATCCCGCCGGATGCCGAGGTACGTGCCGAGCTCGATCGTGCGGGGCAGGAACGGCCCGGGTTTGGTGCGTTCGGCCAGCGTGAGCATCTCCGGCACGTCCGCGGTCCCCAGCCGCACGGCCTCCTCGTCCGGGAGCGCGTCGACCCCCTCGTCTACGAGCTGCGCGCCGTCGAAGCTCGCATCCCCCCAGCCGGGCGGCGGGGAAGCGTCGATGCCGGTGAACGGCGCGATCGCGCCCGGGCCGAGCAGCGCCGCGACGTTGCGCCAGGTGCTCTCGTCGGGCACGTCCGGCAGGGCGACGAACGGTGACACGCCGACCGGGTAGCGCAGCACGTCACCGACCCGCTCGGCGAAATGCGCGTGCGGACCCAGGAGGGAGGAACGGACGGGGTTGTTCAGCACATGCTGGCCGGTCGCGTGCCGCCCGGGGGTGTGTCGATCGGGGGCGTGCTGTCGGGGAACGGCAAGCTCGGTCACGCGGCGACCTTGATCACGATCTTGCCGCGGGCGTGGCCGTTCTCCACCGCGCGCAGCGCCGCCGGGGCCTGGTCCAGCGGGAAGGTCGCGGTCACGAGTGGGTCCAGCGCGCCGTCCACGACCAGCTGGGCGACCGCGTCGAGCACGCGGCTGTCCCGGGCCCGCTGGACCGTCGTCCCGCCGTACCGGTCGCTCGCCCCGGACAAGGCCGTGACGAGCTTCGACCGGTCCGCGAGGACCTCGACGACGTCGTCCAGCGTCTCGCCCCCGACGAGATCGTAGATTCCGTCGACCCCCCGGGGCGCGGCGGCCCGCACCCGGTCCGCGACATCGGGGCCCGGCTCGACGTGCGCCACACCGAGGGCCTCGACGAAGTCCTTCTTGCCGGCGCTCGCGGTGCCGACGACCGTCAGGCCCGCATGCCGGGCGATCTGCGCGGCGGCCACTCCCACGCCGCCACCCACACCGATGATCAGCAGGGTGGCGCCGGGCGGCAGGGCCAGCTGGTGCACGCCGTCGTAGGCGGTCGCCGCCGCGACCGGAAGCGCCGCCGCGGCCACGAAGGACACCGCGGCCGGCTTGCGCGCGCTCTCCCTGGCGGTCAGCACCGTGTACTCGGCGTAGCCACCGCCCGGCGCGCTGCCGAACACCTCGTCGCCGACGGCGAATCCGTTGACGTCCGGGCCCACCTGCGTCACCACGCCGGAGGCCTCCACTCCGAGCACGACCGGAAACACGGCAGGCGGGGCTGCCGGCAGCCGCAGGCCGCCCCGCAGCTTCCAGTCCACGGGGTTGACCCCGGCGGCGCGTACCGCGATCGTGAGCTGACCCGGCCCGGCCACCGGGATCGGGAGGTCAGCGAACGCCTCCACCTCCGGACCGCCGTGGTCGTTGTAGACGTAAGCCTTCGGCACCACAACCACCGTTCCCTTCGCCGTTTCCCCTGGCCGTCCCGCCGCGGCTGTCCCACCGCGTCGAGACCTCCGCGATGTCCGCGATGTCCGCGGCAGGCGTCAACGCCGACCGCGATCACCTACAACACCGGGCCGGGCCGTCACCTTCCGGCGGTGGCCGGCAGCGGGACGGCGGCGGCCACCGCCGAGGTCAGGCCGATAGTCAAATTCTGGTTCTGTTCGACGTCGAAGAAGGGCCGAAGAAGATCGAAGAAGATCGAAGGAGGCCAGGGGG
>NZ_CDWWXA010000137.1:0-12233 GCF_977971845.1 Frankia sp. CeCAU1
CGTGGCAAGGACTTTGTGGTGGCGCATCCCTCGGCCGACGTCGACGTGCTGCGTACCGCGCTGCTGCGGGGGGCCTTCGAGTACAGCGGCCAGAAATGCTCGGCGGCCTCCCGGGCGTACCTGCCCGCAAGCCTGTGGCGGCGCCTGGACGCCGAACTCGCCGCCGCGACCGAGGCACTGTCGGTGGGGGACGTCAGCGACTTCGACCATTTCACCGGTGCGGTCATTGACGCGCGCGCCTACGATCGCCTGGCCGCCGCGTGCACCCGCGCTGCCAGCGATTCGACCGTCACCGTTCTCGCCGGGGCACAGTGCGACGACGCTGTCGGCTGGTTCGTCCGGCCGACGGTGCTGCTCGGTACCGATCCTGGGCGGGAGTGGTTCACCCGCGAGCTGTTCGGCCCGATTCTGTCGGTTCACGTCTACGACGACAACCGGCCAGGTGCCTGGGACGACGTGCTGACACTGATCGATCGGACCTCGTCCTACGCGCTCACCGGTGCCGTCGTCGCGACCGACCGCTCGGCGATCGCCCGCGCCGAACACGTGCTGCGCTTCGCGGCAGGCAACTTCTACGTCAATGACAAGCCGACCGGGGCCGTGGTCGGCCGGCAGCCGTTCGGCGGCGCTCGCCGTTCCGGTACCAACGACAAGGCCGGTTCCGCGCAGAACCTGCTGCGCTGGGTCAGTCCACGGGTGATCAAGGAGAATCTCGCTCCGCCTGCCGACCACGTGTATCCCCACATGGGGCCCGGGGCCTTTGGCACGACCGGCGGTGGCGCGTCCGGCGGCCGTGCGTCCGGCGGTGGCGTGGGTGGGCTGCCGGACGACTCCGCCGGGGGTCCCCCGGCCCCTGACCGCGCGCCCTGACCGGGCCCCCTGACTGCGCCCCGTGTCCGTGCCCCCGGAATCCGGTAAACGCGCAGACGTTTCCCTGAGAGGATCTTAGACTGATATTCCTGATTGGTCCGCTACCCCGGGAGGCGACATGTCCGGATCTACTCATGGGCGTCACATTTTGACCTTCTGTGGAAAATGCAACTGTGGTTGCCCGGAGCTCTTCGTCGACCACGAAGCTCCGGCGGAGCGGCGCATCGTGCTGACCGACGACTTCGGCCAGCGGATCCAGATGAGCGTCGAACAGCTCCAGGCCATCATCGACGAGGCCCGTGCCGGCAGCATCACCGCCCTGGTCGATGCCGAACTCGCCCTGGGCGTGAGCTGACGTGCGGCATGCCGTAACTGGACGGGAGCCCGCGGATCGGGGTGTCACCGGGTGGGGTCGGCGGGGACCGTCGGATCGGTGACACACCACCACCCGGCAGCGGCGCACGCACTGGCCCCACCGCAGGCGGTGGCCGTCGTTGCCGCGGCCGCCTGCGCGTTGCTGGCGATGTTCCACGCCGGACGTCTTGCCGGCGCGCTTGCGCGAGCCCGGCGGAGGGCCGTGTACCCACCGGTCGAGATCGGGCACACGGTGGTGGCCGCGGGAATGGTCGTCATGTTCGTCGGCCCACGCTGGATGACGTCGTCGGTGGTGTTCGCCGTCGCCTGTCTGGCGCTGGCCGGCGTCTTCTTCCTCCTTGTCCTGACGGACCCGACCTGCGAGCCGTCGCGGTGGTCCTGTTGCTCGATGCTCGTCATCGAGGGGTTGGCGATGGCGTGCATGGCCCGGGCGGGCAGGTGGCCGGTCGATGATTCGACCGGTCTGACGAATCTGACCGACTGGTTCGCGGTGATCTTCGCTGCGGCGGTGGTGGCTGCTGTCGGTGGCCCGCTGGTCCGCAGGGTCAGGCCGGGCTGGGTGACCCACCCGCCGCCGGCGACATCGCCCGCGTCCCGGCTGGTCATGGCCAGCGCGATGCTGCTGATGCTGCTCTGACGGACGGGTGCCGGTCCTGACGGGCGGCTGCCGGTCTACCCGCCTTATTCCCGTCGGTATTCCTACCGGTGTGGCCCGAACGGGTATGGATGGGCGTTGAATGGAGGCCATGAGCCAGCCACTCGCCACCTTCGCGGGGGGCCCCGCCGCGGGCCCCCCGTTCGCCCTGGAAGAGGGCGATCGCATGCTGCGGGTACGCCTCGACGGCGGCGAGATGTACGCCAAGCAGGGATCCATGGTGGCCTATCGCGGCCGCGTCGACTTCGCCTACAAGGGCCAGGGAGCCGGTGGATTCCTGCGGCGGGCGGTGACTGGTGAGGGCCAGGACCTGATGAGGGTCGCCGGCCACGGAACCGTCTGGTTCGCCGAGTCCGGGAGCCACATCTCGGTCTTCACGCTCGACAACGACAGCCTGACGGTCAACGGCCGCAGCCTGCTCGCGCTGGAGTCCGGCATCCGCTACAAGGTCACCACGACGTCCGGCGGCATCGGAGCCATGATCGCCGGTGGGATCTTCAACACCGAGGTTTCCGGCAGCGGCGGCGTCGCCGTGCTGTGCCTGGGCACTCCCCTGGTGTTGTCGACGGACGAGCCGGTCTGCGTCGACCGGGATGCCGCGGTCGCCTGGACGGCGGGCGTGCGTACCCGGGTGGTCTCCTCGTTCAAGATAGGCAACCTCGTGGGGCGTAGCTCGGGGGAGCTCGCGCAGATCGAGTACTCCGGTCGGGGGGGATTCGTCGTCGTCCAATGTGGTGAGACGCCGGCCGCCGGGACCGGCACCGACCGGCACTGAACCGACTGCCGGCAGGGGCTCGCCTGGTCGGCGCGAAGTCGCCGCGGGGGAATGACGCCATGGTTATGACGGTTCGTCGCACGCTGCCCGCACGCTTCCTCTGTGCGGGATTTCTATCCTACAGTAAAACTTGCCTGCGCTTACGTTCATGCGGATGTGAGGGGTCCGGGTTCAGGTTCGCTGCGAAATCCGTATCCGTGTGGTGTGCTGTCCGCTGGAGGTTCCGCCCGTCGGTTCGCGCGGACCGTCGCAGGTCATCGCCGCTGGTTGAGGCGCCACGACGGGTCGATCAAGCGGCGCGGGACGGGGCACTCCCTCGGTGTGATGACGAACGACGTCCGGCCGGCGATGCCCGACGGGAGGTGGAGGTTATATGGTGACGCGTGGTGACGCGGAAATCATCGAACTTCTGAACAGCGTGCTGACGAACGAGCTCACGACCGTCAACCAGTATTTTCTGCACAGTCGTATGCAACGTAACTGGGGATATCGACGGATCGCCGAGCACTATTATCACGAGTCAATCGACGAGATGAAGCACGCGGATCAGCTCATCGAGCGGGTGCTGTATCTCGGCGGTCTGCCGAACTTGCAGCGTCTGCACACGCTGCGTATCGGGGAGACGGTGCCCGAGCAGCTCGAGGTGGACCGGTCCGGGGAGTTCGAGGCGGTTGACCTGCTGCGCCGGGGGGTCGCGCTCTGCCGGGAGCGGGGCGACGTCGGATCGGCCGTGCTCCTCGAGCGGATCCTCGTCTCCGAGGAGGAGCACATCGACTGGCTCGACGCCCAGCTGGAGCTGATCTCCCAGCTTGGTGCGGCCCATTACCTCGCCCAACAGATCCATGAGGAGTAGCGGAAGGTAGTGGATGGTGGCGATGAATGGCGGAGTAATCCCGTTTTCGTTTCTTCGTCGTTACGCACTGTTGTTGGCGATGTGAGTGGGCCGATCCTTTGAGTGTCATGGTGTCGGGTCTCGCCATGCAGGACCCATCCGACTGGCGATAGTGTCCAGTCGGGGGGATCGCGCGGAGGATCGCGGAGGATCGCAGCAGCGAAGCCGACCGTCCACAGGGTGCCGTTGAGGCGGTGCCGCGGGAGAGGGGAGGGGAGAGCCGATGAGCATCGCCAGGTTCTGTCCGCCTCCTCCGCCCCGGGTGGCCGCCGGCTCCACCGCACCGCCCATCTGACCTCCGAGAGCTCCACGCGGGGACTCCTCGGATGAATTCCTTATGAATGGAAAGGATCGTGCGCTAGTGGCGACGTACACGCTGCCGGACCTGAACTACGACTACGGTGCTCTGGAACCGTCCATTATCGGGCAGATAGTCGAACTGCACCACGACAAGCACCACGCGACCTACGTCAAGGGTGCCAACGACACTCTTGAGAAGATCGCCGAGGCGCGCGACAAGGGCGACTTCGGTGCCATCGTGGGCCTGGAGAAGACGCTCGCCTTCAACCTTTCCGGGCATATTCTCCACTCGATCTACTGGGAGAACCTCTCGCCGGACGGCGGGGACAAGCCGGACGGTGCGCTCGGTGAGGCCATCGCCGCCGACTTCGGTTCCTTCGACGCCTTCAAGGCGCAACTGAACGCGGTGACCACCACGGTGCAGGGCTCCGGGTGGGGCGTCCTGGCCTACGACGCCACCGCGCAACGTCTGCTCATCGAGCAGGTGTACGACCACCAGGGCAACGTCGGCGTGGGCAACACCCCGCTGCTCGTGTTCGACGCCTGGGAGCATGCCTGGTACCTGCAGTACAAGAACGTCAAGGTCGACTACGTGGCGGCCCTGTGGAACGTCGTCAACTGGGCCGACGTGGCCGCCCGTTTCGTGAAGGCCAAGGGCGCGGCGGCGGCCTGACCGTGCGGGCTGGTTCTCCGACGCACAGGACCGTGCTCGGAGAGCCGAGATAGTTGATCATCAAACGTGCGCGAAAAATGTGTACGGATCATGGCAAGGGCAGCGCCTCCGGCGGTGCCCTTGTCGTCGTTTTCCGGTGTTTCGGGGCGGGGGCCACGAGGTCCGGTCACCGGCTTCGCGGCCGGCTTCCCAGCTGACCTTGCCGCCGGTCCGGCCGACCGAACACCTTTCGGTCGACGTCACGTCAGCGTCGGGTCGGCGTGTCGTGGAGTGATGTACGACACACCGTGAACGGCTTGACGGCTTCCCTTCCCGCTACGCAGGGTAGTATGCATGTTCGTGGACGTGCTCCGGCCCGATCGACGCCAGTCCGAGATCCTCCCGTCGCCGTCGTCCTGGCGACGTTGTCGCTGATCTGCCGGCGGCCCCGAGCCTGCCGGCGGCCCCGAGCCGAGCGATCCGTCCCGGCCGCGGGCGGCCAGCGGTCCGGCATCCTCCGCAGCCCGATGAGCTCCTGACGTTCGCCGGCAGGCGACGTGCGGCAGCCGCGTGTTCCTCTGGTCGCCGGGCTGTCGGACCGATCATCGGCGGGCCGGACACCTTCCCTCTCCCAGTCCTCAAGCCCTCTCCCAGTCCTCAAGCCCTCCCCGAGTCCTCAAGCCCTCCCCGAGTCTCCGAGGCGAGATCAACGACTGATGTCGCCTCGACGCCGCGCACGCGGCACGTCCGGCCCGTCTGCCGCGACGATCCGTTTCGTCCGAAGGAGATCTGGCGCCGATGCCGTCGCCGACCACTCAGTTGTCCGTCGATGATCCACGGATGGCCTCGCCCACCTCGTCCGCGGCGGGCAGGCAGTCCCGCGCCCGCACCATCGTCGGTCCGCAGCGGGGCAACTCCGTCGTGCCGACCGCAGGCAGGCCGGCCGCGACACCCATCGCACCCATCGTCTCTCCGGCGTCGATCGTCTCTCCGGCGTCCACCGCCGTCCCGGCCGCGACCCCGGTTCCGTCGACGCGTCGGCTCCCGGCAGCCTCTCCCGCCTCCGGAGGGGCATCCGGGGAATACGTGCGTGCCGTGGTCGCGGTGCTGCTCGGGCGCGGTGAGCAGGCCGGCCCGTTCCACCTTCTCGCCGATCGGCTCGCGCTGGACGGCTACCTGGTGACCGTCGTTCCCGACGGTGGCCGCCGGGTGCCCGCGGTGGCCGAGAACCGGGTGCCGGGCGTCCCGTTCGTCCTCCTCGGTTCCGACACAGGGGCCCTCGCGGCGCTGGCGATGGCCGCCTCCCCCGCGGTACGTCCCGACGGTGTGATCCTGGTCGGCCTGCCGCTCCTGCAGGTTCCCGTCGCGGGGGTGGCCATCGAGGAACCGTTGCCGCGTGCCCTGCCCGACCTCCCGATCCTGCTCATCCACGGTGCGCAGGACGAGGTCAGCCCGCTACCCCTGATCCGGATGACGACGCGCACCGCGTCCCGGGCGGAGCTCGTGGTCGTCCCGGGCGGCCACGACGTGCTGACGGGTCCGGGGCGTCGCAGCGTCGCCGCGCGGGCCCTGCTCTTCCTGGAGTCCCTCCGCGAGGCCTGATCCCGGCGGGTCTGCCGGCCCGGGGAGGGCAGCGGGTCGTGATTGCCGCCGCCCGCATACTCGGCATGACCGTTCGGCCCACTCGGTAAGGGCCGAACGACCAGCCGGGCGTGACATCCGGCGGATCGGCTGGTCCGTCCCGGCAGGGCACTGTTGACGGCACCGCCGCCGGACCCCTGCGGGTCCTGAAGATGCCCAAACCCGTCGTGGTCGGATCCGTGGACCTGCGACGGCGACAGGCACGGGAAGACGCCTGCCAGACCGAGGCGGCCCTCAACCGGCGGCTGGCGCCGGACGTGTACCTCGCCGTCGCGGGCGTCCGCGACGAGGCCGGCCTCCTGCGCGATCATATGGTCGTCATGCGTCGGCTGCCCGTCGCGCGCCGACTGACGACGCTGGTCGAGCGGGGCGGGTGAGTTGATCCACAGTTGCGTGACCTCGCGCGCCGACTCGCGGCGTTCCACGAGAGCTGCGAGACCCCGGCCCGGATCGGTGCGGCGGGCAGCCTGGCGGCTATGCAGGCTCGCTGGCTGGACCTGCTGCGCGCCGAGGAATGTTCCCGCCGGTTCCGGCGATACGAGCCCCTCGTCGTTGCTTAGAGTAATCGGATCGGGGTAAAGCGCGTACGCTTAGTTGCCGTGACGGCTGTAACGTCGCTGCCGCCCACGCAGAGTGGGGGAGCCTCCCCGGCCGGTCGCCGAGCGACCGTGCGTCGTCGCCGTGGCGGTGGGGAGCCCGGTGGCCCGGGCGGCCCGCGAGCGCGGTGGGGCACGCGGCTCGCGCGGGCCGTGCTGGGCATCGCGGCGCGATGCGACGCGGGTGTCCGGCTCGTCGGGCTGCTGGCGTTTCTCGTGGTCGCGCTCGCGCTGTTCGGGTTGACGCTGCACGGAGTGGTCACTCATCGGCTGGACGCGACCGACGGCCTGGTGAGCCGGCACGGCCGAGCGCTCGCCACGGCTCAGGAGCTGCGGGCCGCCCTCTCCCAGGCGGATGCCGCCGCGGCGGCGGAGGTCTTCGCGCCCGTCGAGCTTCTCGTCGGCAGGGGAGAGCCCGCCGCCGAGCTGCGGCAGCGCTATGACCGGATCAAGAACGGTGGGCTGTTCGAGGCGAGTGTCGCCGATGCCGCCCGTGACGTCCTGGACCTGCGCCGGCTCGACCCGGCCCTGTGCGCCGCGGACCCGCCCTGGTCCGACCCCGTGGCGCCGCCACCCGGACCCGACGGCGCGGGGACTCGGCCGTCGTCCGGGCGGATCGCCTCGTCGTGCCCCCTGGACGTGCTTGCTGGCGGCATTCCCGTCTACAACGGGATGGTCGAACGGGCCCGGGCGAACAACCGGGCGGGGCTGTCCGTCGGCGAGGCCAACCTGCGGGCCGCCTCGACGATGATGCGCACGGAGATCCTTCCGGCGACCGAGGTGCTCGTCGCCCGGTACGCCGACGCGGTGGACACCGCCTACCAGCAGGCCACCGGTTCACGGGGTGAATGGGCGATCGTGAGCACGGCCGCCCTCGCGATCATCGCGCTCGTCGGCGTCCAGCTGCTTCTGGTCCGACGCACGAACCGACTGGTCAACCCGGGCCTGCTACTCGGCACCGGGTGCATCCTGGCCACGGTCACCTGGACCGCGGTCGCCTTCGGGACCCAGCAGACCCGTCTTGACACCGCGCAGGACTCCGGGTATCGACCGATGATCCTGCTCGCCCGATCGAAGACCCTGGCTCTGGAGGCACGGGTCGATGAGAACCTCTCGCTGACAGCGCTCGGCAACGGCACCCGTTTCGACGAGCACTTCGCCTGGGTGACCCGAGGCCTCGGCTTCGACGTGACCGGTGACCGCCTACCGCCCGAACCGGTCACCCGTCGTGGTTCGCTCGTCGTCGCCCTCGACGCGCGCGGGGGAGCCGGGATACCGGCGGGACTCGAGAGCGATCTGCGCTCCTGGCTGCGTATCCGGGCCTCGGTGGTGGCTCTGCTGGCCTCGTCACCGGACTCGGTCGTCGCGGCCGCGCGAGGACCGGGAGACGCCGGCTCCTCCGTCGGGGATCCGCGTTCCTCCGACACGTTCGGACAGGCGGTGACCCGGACCCTCGGGCCGGGCACGACGGCGTTCACCAGCTTCCTCGGCAAGCTCGACGTCACGATCGACGCGGCCCGGGGCAGGTTCGAAGGAGATGTCCGCCGGGCCGCCGCGGCGTTGCGCGATCTCGAGCTGGCCGGCCCGGCACTCGTCCTCACCGCGATCGTCGCGGCCGCGGCGGGGATGTGGCCCCGGCTCCGGGAGTACCTGTGAGCCCGCCCGGTCGGACCGGGCGCCGGACCGGGCGGACCACCCGTCGGCACCCTTCCATCCCGACGGGGGCAGTGGGCCCGGTGCTCGGGGGGATCCTCGTCGGCTGCATGGTCCTCGTGGGCGGTACGGGCTGCAGCACCGCCCGTAGCCCCCTTCCGCTGGAGGCCGCCCCGATGCCGCCATCACCGGTGCCGGACGCCGAGCCCACGCAGGCGTCGGCGGGATCGGCCAACCCGGATGGAACCTGTCGCCGAGATGGCAGACCGCTCCGGTCGAGCGGACCACCCCTCACCCCGATGCCTCCCCCCGGCCGGATGCCGGTGGGCAGCCGCATGCGCGCGATCGCGCGGGACCGCGGCTACCTGCGCGTGGGCATCGCCACCGACGCGCCCCCGGCCGGGTTGATGAACTGGCGTACCCTGCGACTGGAGGGGTTCGACGTCGGCATAGCCCGCGCGGTCGCCGCGGCCATCTTCGGCGCCGAGCGGGTCGACGATCATGTCCAGTTCCGTGCCGTCACCACCTCCGAGCGGGAGGACCTGCTCCGTTCCGGCATGGTCGACATGCTCGTGGCCACCATGACCATCACCTGCGAGCGCAAGCGGCAGGTCCGGTTCTCCGACGTGTACTACGAGTCGACCCTGCGGTTGCTGGTTCGGGAGAACGCCGGATTCCGCGGTATCGCCGATCTCGTCGGACGGCCGGTCTGCTCGTCGGCGGGGAGCACGTCCAGCGAGAAGCTGGCGCAGCTGCCGGCGCCGGGACCCCGACCGGTGACCCGGGCCCGCCTCGCGGACTGCCTGGTCGCGCTCCAGCACGGTGACGTCGACGCGATCGTCGGCGACGATGTCCTCCTCGCCGGACTGGCCGCCCAGGACCCCTACACGACGGTGCTCGGGCCGAGCGCCTTCGGCGCGGACCTCGAAGCCGGCGGCCGGCTCGACGAGCCCTACGGTATCGCCATGCCGATCACCGGGGACACGGCGGGAGACGACGAGTTCGTCGCGTTCGTCAACGGCGTGCTTCGCGAGATCATGCTCGACGGAACCTGGTCCCGCCTGTATGAGGAGTGGCTGCGACCGGGCCTACGCGTACCCGGCCGCCCCCCGCTGCTCGACGGTGGCCGTCCCTGACCGGGCCGTGAACTGGCGGGCCGGGCGAGCCACGAGATCGAAACCGGTGATTCATGATGAATGACGCGCACCCGAGCCCTGGCACCCGAGCCCTGGTACCCGAGCCCCGATGGTTGTCACAGTTCGGACGGTAGACCGACAAGCCGTGCGCTGGCGTCCCAGAGCTGGTGGCAGCGCGCGACGTCGGTGGTGTGCGATGCGGTTATGACCGTCTCGTGCCGGACGAAGAAACGCCCGCTGACACCATTGATTTCGGGACTGGTCGCGAGCCATGCCGGTGTATCGGTACCGACGTCGGGGCCAGGCCTGAACGGATCGAGCATCGCGCTGAACACCCGCAGTGCGCCGCGGGAATCTCGGCCGAGTCCGTCTTGCTGATAATGCCCGGATGAGCGCCGTTTACCGTGATGCGGGAGCCGGTGAGCCGCCGACCACGACGAAGCGCGCTGGCCGGTCACTCATGGGGCCGATCAGCGAGCGCAGCAGCAGGTACGGCGCGAGATGGTTGGTGGCCAGGGTTCGCTGGATACCTTCGGAGGTGATATCGCCGAGCTCCGCAGCTCTCAGTGCCTGTGAGCAAGGAAGTTACGGCTGCAAGGAAGCTGACTGGGTAAGGAAGCCACCGTCAGAGCAGCGTGCGGGGCCGGATGCGGTTCGCCTGGTCGACGAGGCGGACCCGGCTCGCCCGGTCACCGGCCAACCGGGCCATCTCTCGGTAGGTCTCGGCCAGCCCGAAGCGGAGGTCCCGTTCCACCATGACCCGACTGAGCAGGGTCGGTGGCCGGGGCGCATCCGCGGCCGGGTAGGCGGCCGGGTAGGTCATGACGAGGGCCAAGGCGGCGGTGAACAGGTCACGGTGCAGTTCGGCCCGGCGTCGTTCGCCCAGGTCGAGCCTTGGATCGGCCAGTATCGTCGCCGCCCGATGCAGGGCCGCCGATCCCGAGGCCGCGCGGTCTGGTCGGGCGGCCAGGCCGACGAGCACCCCGATCATGCGGATCCGCGACGCGGTGTAGGCGGCGGACGACGGAGGGACCCGTAGATAAGCGTCGATCTTGTCGGTCGGATCGGTCCGGCATCGGGCCAGCCCGAACGCCGCGCTGGTCGTGCTCGGATCGATGGTGGAGACGACGTCGAACAGGGCCGCGGCCCGGTGCCGGGCCGCGTCACGTTCAGGCGCGGTGTCCGCGGTGGTCGCCACGTCCGCGAGTGCGGTCGCGAGGGCGAGGCGCGGAGCGAGCTCCCCAGGGACCCGGGAGTAGACCCGGTCGAACGCCGCGGCGGCCACGGCCGGTTGTCGTCCGACGAGGGCATGTAGGCCCCGGTACCAGTCGACCCGCCATTCCCGCGGCTGCTCCACGGCCGCGTCGTCCAGGGTGCCCGCCGCCTCATGGAGCTGCCCGGCCCGGATCTGGGCGCGGGCCAGGGACAGCCGCACCTCGGTGGTCCTCGGGACGATCGCCGCCAGCCGGGTGGCCAGGGAGGCTGGTTCCTCGTCCGAACCGGCGGTCAGTCCGGGCGCCCATGGATCGTCCTGGTCGATCCGCAGATCGGGGAGGACCTCCCACCATGCGGGGGCCCCGGCGGGCCCCGCCTCCCCGGTGGGGTGCCCGACGGCGTCGAACCACCGGCTGGCCAACGGGGGGACCGGCCCCTCCGTTCTGGCCACGATCTCGTAGAGCACCCCCACCAGTTCGTCGGCGAGCTCCGTGGTGCTCTGGAAGCGCTGGTCGGGATCGGTCGCGGTGGCCCGGCGCAGGAGCCGGTCCAGGGATTCGAAGTCCCGCAACGGGGCATGGGCCCGGCGCGGCGGCAGGGCGTGCCGGTAGGCGCCGAGGAAGCCCGGGAACCGGCCGAGGACGAGACGGGCCAGGGTCCGGGCGACGGCGAAGATGTCGGTGGTGACCGTGGGCGCGGTGCGCGCGATGCCCGCCGGGCGTTCCCCGTCGTCGTCGAGTTCGGGGGCCCGGTAGCCGGGCGTGGACAGGTATCCCGACACGCGGTCGTCGAGCCGGCGCGCCCCGCCGAGGTCGATCAGTTTGACGTCCTCGGCGGTGACCATCACGTTTTCCGGTTTCAGGTCGCAGTAGACCAGCCCGAGGCGATGCAGATGCCCGAGGGCCGGAAGCACCCGCAGCAGGTAGCGGATCATGTCGGCGGCTGACGGCGGAGCCGACCGCCCGTCCGGTCCCGCCACCCCGACCTCGGCCAGGCCGGCCAGGGACACCCCCGGCACGTACTCCATGACGATGTAGTCCTCGCCATGGTGGGTGACATAGTCGAGGATCTTGACGATGCCCGGATGGGACACCGTGGTCAGAATGCGCCGCTCTCCCTCGGCGATCCGACGCGCCTCCGGGTTCGCCGCGTCGAGCAGGCCCTTGAGCACCACCCAGGCCTGCACGTCGTCGCCGCCGAGGTTGTCGTCGGTCGCGGCATACACCCAGCCGAGCCCACCGTGCGCGATGACGCCGTGCACGGTGTAGCGGCCGACCCGTTCGCCCGGTCGCAGCTTGACGGTGAACGAGTAGCGGTGGCCGCATCCCGCGCAGCTGCCTTCCAGGGCGACGCTCTCGTCCTGCTCGTCGTGGCCCGGCCGGGCCACGGGCGCGCCGCACCCGGCGCACTCCCGAAGGCCCGTGGGAACGCTGGGCGCATCCAGGAGGGGCGGGGTCGACCCGGGGGGCGGGC
>NZ_CDWWXA010000138.1:0-11330 GCF_977971845.1 Frankia sp. CeCAU1
GGATGGGTGGGAGCGAACTTCTCCGCCGTCCGAAGCCGACGGCCCATGCTTTCCAGCTGCCTGGCGTCGCGGGCCGCGTGCACCCGGGGGAACTCCTCGTTTTCCTCATGCTCGGCATGGTCGACAACGGCCCGTTCGAAGTCCGCCAGCTTCGCATCGAACTCGGCGCTACCGACATCCATCTTCTCCAGCGCCAGCAGCACGCGGGTGGCCTCGTCCTCCTCGTGGTTGCGCGCCTCGGCCACCCGGCTGTCGATCTTCTTCGTAACCGGCCGCACGACCATCTCCTCGGCGGTCTCGTGCGCGGCGAGCAACGCCCGCAGCTCGTCGAACGCCCGGCGCTTGTGCTCGCCCTCCGCCGACTTCACGTCCGCGAACAGCTCGCGGATGCGGGCGTGCTGTTCGAGCAGGACTCCCACGACGTCGTCGTGGGAGAACTGCGCCGCTCGGCCGCCGTCGAACCCAGCGTCATTGATCGGCATGATGTCCTCCTCATCACGGTCCGCCCATCGAGACCTCGATGTCGGCGTGCCCCGAGACGGCACTCGAAATCGCGCGGCATCGAGGACGCCCGACCGGCGGGGCCCAACCGGCACGTTGGGCTCGTCAACCTGCCCCGGCCGGATCGGGGTACCGAGAGTGCCCCGATCCGGCCGGGGCAGCTCGCCGCCTACCGACGTCCCCAATCAGGGCCAGTACGAAGTAGCCACCTAAACGGCCCCATGAGTAGCTCATAATTCCTAGTAACCCGTCGGCGCGATGACGGTGAGTTGATGCCTGGGAGCACCTGCGCCGTCCGGTCACGCCGCACCGGTCACGCCGACCGGCGCGTACGACGGAATAACGCCGATACCCTCCCAAAGACACGTATAGTGATAATTCCTGGCGTCCAGGCTTGAGTCGAAGCTTGAACCGAAGGCGACCGGCCGAGGCATGCCCCTCGCATCGCGGGATTCGGCCGGCGCCGTTGCCGGGAGGCAATGGCTCCCTCGGTCGGCAGGACCGGCTCGATACGATGCGCCTCGGGTCGATCATCCGACCAGCCGTGCCGGGCGGACGGATACCCCTTTTCGGCCATAGCCACAGGTCCCGCAATGGCCACAGGTCCCGCAATCTCCAGGCCTTTGGCCCCGCCGGGGCCGCTGGGCCGCTGGGCCGCTGGGCCGCCGCATCCGGCGGATGATCGGACCAGGCCGCGGTTGCGGGCCCGGGACGGGCACTCGGGCCGAGGCCCTGACCAGGAGAAGCGGTCAGCGTCTACGGCGTGTCGTGAGAAGTCCGCAACCGGTCCGGATCTGCCGCGGACGGGCCGGCGCGGCAGGTCTGGACCGGGTGGGACGCCACGCGCCGTCTCCGTCCCCGTCGCCGTGACGTTTCCGGCCCACCGCAGGGGGTGAAGAAATACCCGCACGCCGCACTCGAGGGAGACGACGGCGTTCCCACCCGGGTTCCCCGGAAATTGGCTATGTTCCGCGGCGCGAACGAATATCACCGAAGGAATTTTGCGCGCGGACTCCGCGAACGCTCCGACCGCCAGCCGGACCAGATTTCGACCCGATATCACCACGGTCGGGACACGGGCGCCGATCGGCGCTTGATCCACCGGCGGACTGGATCAACCAGCGGAAAAGGAGGACGGTACTCCTGTCCGCCGCGTACCGACAGTTCGTCCGGGACACCGGGAAAACGATCGAGAAAACGCCTGGCCGCCCTTTACGGTGCGTGGTCGCCGGGCCGGGCCGAGGACTAGAGCAGGCCGGTCTGCCCGGACCAGATCTGATTGGTTCCGCAAAGTGCTTGCCGCCCGTGGGATCGATGCGGGAGGCTTCCCATGCGCGGCGAGACGACGCGCGTTCCGTTCGAGACAAGCGCAGGTCTCCTGTTGACTCGACGCCATGGGGGGGGTTACACCAACGGAGCGCCCATAGATGTCATCGCTACTCAGGGAAGGCGGGACTCACCCAGCGCAGCATCGGAACTTCGACGTCCCGCATTTCGTGTCGGTTCGATGTACCTGCGGTCGGCGGCCAGCCGCCGGGATCCGTCACGCCCGCACATTCCTATGACCGTGCACAGGCCGCGCCTTCTACATGTGCGTCGGGTCAATAGAAACCGCACTCCGGGAAAACCCCCATACCCCCAGTGTAAACCCCCACTCCCAGTGGGAAAACTGCCCCTGCGAAAACCAGAGATAGGTGGAGTCTGTCATGACCGAACCCGTGCAGGCCGGTACGGATGCCGGCGGCGAAGAGCCCCGGCTGAGTCTGAGCACGGCGGCCGCGCGCAATCTCGCGACGACCACCAAGTCCGTTCCGCAGATGCAGGAGATCACCTCCCGGTGGCTGCTGCGGATACTGCCATGGGTCCAGGCGTCCGGCGGCGTGTACCGGGTCAACCGCCGTCTGACCTACGTACTCGGGGACGGACTCCTCACGTTCACCACCACCGGATCCGAGGTCCGGGTCGTTCCGCGCGAACTCGGCGAGCTGCCCGCCCTGCGGGGCTTCGACGGCGAGGTGCTCGATGCGCTCGCGGACCGCTTCGCCCAACGGGAATTCGCTGCCGGAGACGTGCTGGTGGAGAGCGGTCAGGCCGCCGACCAGGTGTTCCTGATCGCGCACGGTAAGGTCGGCAGGTTCGGCCTCGGAGAGTACGGCGACGAGCGGGAACTCGGCGTACTCGCCGACGGCGAGTACTTCGGTGACGAGGCGCTGGTCGAGGAGGACCTGACCTGGGAGTTCACGGCCCGCGCACTCACCGGTACGACGGCCCTCGTCCTGTCGCGCCAGCAGTTCTCCGAACTCGCCGACTCCTCCGACGAGCTGCGGCGTCACCTCGACGAGTACCGGACCCGGCTCCAGCCCCCGAGCAACCGCCTGGGCGAAGCGGAGATCGCGATCGCCGCCGGGCACACCGGGGAACCGGACCTGCCGGGGACGTTCGTCGACTACGAACTGGCCCCCCGCGAGTACGAGCTCAGCGTCGCCCAGACCGTGCTACGCATCCACAGCCGGGTGGCGGACCTCTACAACGAACCGCACAACCAGCTGGAGCACCAGATCCGGCTCACCGTCGAGGCCCTGCGCGAACGCCAGGAGCACGAACTGGTGAACAACCCCGACTTCGGGCTGCTGCACAACGCCGACCTCCGTCAGCGTATTCACACCCGGAGCGGTCCGCCTACCCCGGATGATCTCGACGACCTGCTGAGCCGCCGACGCAGCACACATTTCCTGCTCGCCCACCCGCGGACCATCGCCGCGTTCGGCCGGGAATGCACCGCCCGTGGCATCTACCCGGCCACCGTCCTCCTCCACGACCAGCACGTGCCGGCCTGGCGTGGCGTTCCCCTGCTCCCGTTGAACAAGATTCCGATCAGCGGGACCGGTACCACGTCCATCCTCGCGCTGCGCACCGGTGAGGAGAACCAGGGGGTGATCGGCCTGCACCACGCCGGCCTGCCGGACGAATACGAGCCCGGCCTGTCCGTGAGATTCGCGGGTATCAGCGACAAGGCCATCATCTCGTACCTGGTGACCACGTACTACTCCGCGGCGGTGCTCGTCCCCGACGCGCTCGGTATCCTGGAGAACGTCGAGATCGGTCGGTGACACCCGGCCGCGCGAGCCGCTGGGACCACCCGGAACCCGCGGAATTACGCGGAATTACGCGAGATCACATGAGATCACATGAGATCACGCTGGGTTCCGGAAGGGTTCCGCGGGGCTCCGCGGCATCCCGGCCCGATCTCTCCCGGCCGCCCCGAACGTTCACTTCTCCGCTGCCACCTCGGCAGACCCGGTGCACCTTCCCCGGGGCCGGTTCCCCGGGGAAGGTGCACCGGTGCCGGATACGGATAAGGATCCGTATCCGGCCGACTTTCGGGGCCGGCCGTCCAGCCCGTGACCGAGAAGGGTTCACCAGCGGGTCATGCAGCCTTTCACGCTACCGGAGTTCTACGTGCCCTATCCGGCACGGCTCAATCCGAACCTGGAACAGGCCCGCGTGCACAGCAGGGCTTGGGCCGACGAGATGGAGATGATCGACTCTCCGCAGCACGGAACCGCGATCTGGACCGAGGCCGACTTCGACGCACACGACTACGCCCTGCTCTGTGCATACACCCATCCGGACTCCGTCAGCCGAAAACTCGATCTGGTCACCGACTGGTATGTCTGGGTTTTCTACTTCGACGACCACTTCCTGGAGCTGTACAAGCGGTCCCACGACATGGCCGGCGCCCGGGCCTACCTCGACCGCCTGCCCGCCTTCATGCCCGTCGACGGTGAGATCACCGAGACGCCGACCAACCCGGTGGAACGCGGACTCGCCGACCTGTGGACCCGGACCGTCCCGGAGCGTTCCGCCGACTGGCGGCGGCGGTTCGCGGTCAGCACCAAGAACCTGCTGGACGAGTCCCTGTGGGAACTAGCCAACATCAACGCCGGCAGGCTCGCCAACCCGATCGAATACGTCGAGATGCGGCGCAAGGTCGGCGGCGCGCCCTGGTCGGCGAACCTCGTCGAGCACGCCGCCGACGCCGAGGTGCCGGCCCAGGTCGCGGCGACCCGGCCGCTGCAGGTACTGCGGGACACCTTCGCCGACGCCGTGCATCTGCGCAACGACCTGTTCTCCTACCAGCGCGAGGTCGAAGAGGAGGGCGAGCTCAGCAACGGCGTGCTCGTCATCGAACGTTTCCTCGGCTGTGGAACCCAGGAGGCCGCCGACACGGTCAACGACCTGCTCACCTCGCGGCTGCACCAGTTCGAGCACACCGCGGTCACCGAACTGCCGGCGGTCCTCGAGGAGCACGGTGTCGACCCGGGGAGCCGGCTGGAGGTCCTGGCGTACGTGAAGGGTCTGCAGGACTGGCAGTCAGGGGGCCACGAATGGCACCTGCGCTCGAGCCGGTACATGAACCGGGCCGTGGCGCCTGAGAGCGGCGAGCTCAGCGGACTCCTCGGACTCACCGGTCTCGGTACCTCGGCGGCCCGGATTGTGCCGTCCCTCGTCACCACCACACCGCGCCGGATCCGCTCCTTCACGCACATCCCGCACCAGATCGTCGGGCCGCTGCGCCATCCCGACTTCTGCATGCCCTTCTCGACCGGGCAGAGCCCACATCTGGACGCCTCCCGCCGGGAAAACATCATCTGGGCCCGGGCGGTAGGGATGCTGGACCCGATTCCGGGCATCTGGGACGAACACAAACTGCGGGCGTTCGACTTCGCGCTGTGCTCGGCCGGAATCCATCCGGACGCGACCCTGCCGGAACTGAATCTGACGACGGACTGGCTCACCTGGGGGACCTACGCCGACGACTACTACCCGGTAATCTTCGGCCGCACCCGGGACATCCTCGGGGCCAAGGTGTGCAACGCCCGGCTGTCGGAGTTCATGCCGCTGGACTCCCCCGTCACCGCGGTGCCGGCCAACGCGTTGGAACGCGGTCTGGCCGACCTGTGGACGCGCACCACCGAGACCATGGCGCCAGGCGCGCGCGAGACGTTCCGCGGCACCGTCGAGGTTATGATCGACAGCTGGCTGTGGGAGCTGGCGAACCAGGCCCAGAATCGCATTCCCGACCCGATCGACTACATTGAGATGCGCCGGGCGACCTTCGGTTCGGATCTGACGATGAGCCTGGCCCGGCTGGCCCGGCTGGCCCAGGAACAGACCGTGCCACCCGAGATCTACCGCACCCGGCCGATCCAGGCCTTGGAGAACGCGGCCGCGGACTACGCCTGTCTCCTCAACGACGTCTTCTCCTATCAGAAGGAGATCCAGTTCGAGGGTGAGATCCACAACTGTGTCCTCGTCGTCGAGAACTTCCTCGACTGCGACCGGGAGCGTGCCCTCGCGGTGGTCAACGATCTGATGACCTCCCGGATACGCCAGTTCGAGCACATCGTGGCGCACGAGCTTCCGGCGCTGTTCGACAGCTTCGCCCTGGACGCGTCGGCGCGGCAGGCGCTGCTGGGCTACGCGCGGGAACTCCAGAACTGGCTGGCCGGGATCCTCCGCTGGCATGAGGGCACGCATCGGTACGAGGAGTCCGAACTGCGGTACCACCCAGCGGCGGGAGTACGGCCCTTCGGCGGCCCCACGGGCCTGGGCACCTCGTCCGCCCACGTCCGCCCACGTCCGGCCGCGGCGGCCGGCGCGGCCGGCGATAGTGAAATGTAGTCAGCTCGCATGCCTGGTTGGCGGTCGGACCGGCTGGCGGCCGACGGGGAACACGACGGTCGGGAACATCGTGTCGGGCAGACGCAGCAACTCGGCGAGGGCCTGGTCGTCGAAGGCCGTCACGGCGCATCCGGCCAGCCCGAGTGCGGCCGCGACCAGGTAGAGGTTCTGCACGGCGATTCCCGCGTCGAGGTGCAGGGTGCGGTAATGGCGTGCCGGGTACTTCACGAGAGTCGTGTCGAGCCGGGCGACTACGACGACCGCCATGGGCGCCCGTTCGGCGAACTCGGGTTGGACCAGCACCGAACGCAACGCCGCCGTCGGCTCGCCGGACCGCAACGTCTGCAGGCAGTGGTCCTCGGCGTCGTACCGGAACACGCCGCCGGGCAGCTGCGCACCGCGCGCAATGACGATATAGATGGACAGTGAATGCAGGCCACCTGCCGACGGCGCCATCCACATCCGGTGCTGACTGCCGTCGGGCAGTCGGACATCCCGCTGCGGACCCACCGCCCAGCGTAGGAGCGAGGAGACATTCTCGGCGGTCGGCGCCTCGGCATCGAACCGGTACCAGGACCTGCGTGCCGCGAGCACCTGGCCGAACTCGACCGGCAGGTCCGCGCGCGGTGCCGGCAGCGGAATCCGGCAGGTGGCGGCGCGCAGTCCGTCGAGCATCACCTGCCGGGTCGGCGGACCATTGAGGACCTGTTGGACCCGCCGGATACGCTCCAGCGCGGTGACGTCCTCGGCCACACTCGTCCCTTCGGTTACGTCGCTAATGCGCTAATGCGGCAGCGGGAGGTCGCGCCGGGTGGTGCCCGCCGCGGCGAGTTGCCTGGCCAGCCGGGCGCCGCCGAGGAACGGAAGGCCGACAGAGGTGTTCGAGTACAGGCCGGGGGCCAAGGTGTGCACGACCCGCATGCCGGTGGGGCGCACGTCTTCGGTGGTGACGTCGACCGATGTCACCGGGTGGCCGGCGTCGGCGAGCGTGCGCGCGAGCACCGTCGGGTCGTCGACTCCGGCGTGCCGGGCGTCCCGGTCGAGGGTCTCCCAGCCGATCGTGCCGGTGAGGGCCTCGGCGAGTTCGGCCTCCAGCCGGTCCTGCAGGCGAGAGTCGAGGAAGAGCTGGAGGTGGGTGCAGTACTCGACGACGTCCGCCAGGTCGTCTCGGCAGTCGTCGAGGTACCGTCGGTCAGCTCGCCACGGCTTGAGGGGGCTGTGCGGGTTGCGTGCGGCGCGCATGTAGGGGCCGTCGGGGTCGTCGAGGTCGGCGACGAACATCTGCAGCTGGAAGGCTTCGGCAAGGGCCTTGCGCAGCGCCGGCGTGGTGGTGGTCCGGCACGCTGCTCCCATGGTCAGGTAGCCGGTCGCCGTGTCGTGCACCAGGGCGCCGACGACGACGAGGCCGAACTCGTTCGGGAATTCGACGAACCGGGTCGTCATGCTTCCGTACGCGCCCATGGCAAGCTGCGCGATCCAGGGGGGCGGGGTGATGGCCCGCAGCGGCCGGCGGCCGTGCCAGGCCATGGTCAGCGTGTCACGTTCGATCATCTGGCAGATCGCCGACCATTGCGCCGAGCGCTGGTCCATACCGGCGGCCAGGCCGGCGCTGAGGACCGGGCTGAGGTAGGGGAACCCGCGGGCCTGGGCCTGGTGGGCGTAGGACACCCAGACGAGCTGCGCGGGTACCCAGACGGGGGTGCCAGCAAGCAGGTCGGTGCCGGACGTCCATTCCAGCTCGAGATCCTCGCGGTACTCGGTGAACGGGAAGTAGGGCCCGGCGTACTGGGCGGGTGAGTACAGCACTACCGAGCGCGGGTCAAGCACGGTGGCGCGGTCCGCCGTGAGCTCTTTGTGGGTGGCGCGGCGCAGTCCGGCGGGGACGAGGTTCCCGCAGTAGCGTTCGACGGCCTCGCCGACGGCGGGCCCGAGGGCGGCGTCGTCGTCGAGCAGGGCGTAGCCGGCTCCGGCGAAGTCACTGGCCCAGGCGGAGAACCTGGTGGTGTCGGAGAGAACGGCGGTGTACATGGTGAATTCGGGCGGCAGGGTGGCGGGAATGGCGTTGCGTTCGATCCGGCGGATGATCCCGGTTCGGGGGGCGAGGATCGCGGCGAGGTCCATGGGTGCTCCTCAGACGTGCGGGATCGGGTACGGATAAAGGGCGTCTTCGGTGATCTTTCCGGCAGCCAGGCCCAGCTGGGCGGGTACGTCGTAGAGCCGCTCGCCGCCGAGGAACGGGAAGGCCGCGGGCGGGTTGCCGTAGAGCCCGGGGACGATGACCCGCACGACGGTGAGGCCGGCCGCCCGCACGTCCGGAGTGGTGACGTCCACTGACACGGCGGACAGGCCCTGCGTCGCGAGCATGTCGAGGTAGCGTCGACGGGCTGTGTCCCCGTTGGCGTCCCCGTCGGCCCGGGGGATGTCGGCGAGCCGGGTGGTGCGGGTGTCGTCGCGGAGCCGGTCGAGGGGCCGGCCCTGCATTCGTGGATCCAGATAGAGCTGGGCGACCGCGGGCAGGTCGACGAGGTCGCGGAAATCCGGCCGGATGTCATCCGCGTACCGCCGGTCGGCGCGGTAGGGCAGGTACGTGTGCGGGGGTATCTCGCCGCGGGCGACGGCTCGCCAGTGCGCGCTGTCACCGTCCGCGAGCTCGGCGGTCAGTTCCAGCATGGCGAAGGCTTCGACGAGCGCCTTCGTCGCCGCTTCCCGCGGATCCGCCCGGCATGCCGTGCCGTACGCGATCAACCCCCGTCCCGGTTCTTCAAGGAAGGCGGCGAGCACCGGAACCGGGAACTGGCTTGGCACCTGGAACAACCGGATGGTGCGACCGGTGCCCTCTCCGTGGGCGATGTCGTACCGGTCGAGGAGCTCAGCCGCATCGGCGACGGCCCAGCCGGCGGCGCCGCTGGCCCACCAGATGGTGTTCGCGTCGCGTTCGAAGAGCTCTTCCAACGCAAAACGCTCGGCGTGCTCACGGTTCTCGCCAGTGGCGATGCCGGCGTACAGCATGGCGTGGGTGGCCACCTCGTCGGCGTGCGCGCCGCGGAAGTAGTTCAGGTAGGCCATCGACGCGGGCACCAGCACCGGACCCCCGGCGTACAGGTCGCGGCCGGGCACCCAGGCCACCGGTGTCTGGCGGGTGAAGGGCCGGAAGGGGAACCCGCGGGCGCGGTACTGCCGGTCGGAATAGAGCGCCAGGGTCGCCGGGTCGAGAGCCGGCCGCCCGGCCCTGGCGAGATCGTCGTAGCAGGCGATCTCCAGGGCGTCGGGAACGGCGTTGCCGCAGTACCGTTCCACGGCCTCCCCGACCGCGGCACGGCGCGCCCGGTCGTGATCGCCCAGGGCGGCACCGAAGCCAAACCGCTCGGCCGACCAGGTGGCGAACGCACGGGTGTCGGCGGCACGGGCGCTCCAGCCGACCCAGCAACGCGGCATGGCGGGGCTCGGCTGGTAGGGAACGATCTGGGTGAGGACGCCGAGTCGGCGGTCGACGAGACGCCGTTCGGCCGGCGCGGGGGTGGTTGATCTCACAGGTGCTCCAGCACGGGCAGGTCGACCCGGCAGCCGCGGGTTGGACCGGTGTGGATGGTCTGGGTGGCGGTCCGGGTGGCGCTGGTGGTGTACCGGTCCTGGCCGGTGTTGGGGGTGCGGGCCAGCCGCGGGAAGTCGCTGCTGGTGACCTGCAGCTCCAGCCGGCTGCCGGGGTGGAGCAGCAGGGCCGTGGCGCCGAGCGGGATCGACACCGTGGCCGCGCCGGGCCCGACGGCAGCGGCGCCGCTGGTGACCTCCAAGGCCCGGCCGTCACCGAGCCGCTCCACCAGCCGGACTATCCAGTCGGTGCCGGGGCCCGTGGTGTCTGCGGCCATCGTGACGGTGGGTGCGCCGACGATGGCAGTCGGCGTCGTCAGTGGCGGGGTCCGGAATGCCACGGCGTCGGCGCGGGCGTCCAGGGGGGCACGGTCGCAGTCCCGCGGGAGGCTGGGGAAGGGGTCGAGCGGGTCGTAGGTGAACCGGTGCTCGGCAGGCCGCTCGGGCGGGTTCGGCAGGAGTGACCCGTCAGCGCTGGCCTGCAGGCCCAGGGTGGCGGTGGACGCCGGCCACCGATCCAGCCAGCGTCCGCCCTCGACGAGGAACACCTTGGTGATCGACGCATCCCGGCCGGCCAGCACGTCAAAGATCCACGCGACCTGGAGGCGTCCCAGCGGCAGTTGCGAGGCGGGCCCGTGCTCCCGCCCACCCGCCGAGCTGGAAGCGGGGGTCGACAGCTCGTGCCCCCACGGCCCGATCACCAGGCCCCGGGCGGGCCTGTTCGGAGCGCGGTCGCGGCCCGCGGTTTCCCACTGCCACAGCGTCTGTGGCAGGAAGAGATCGTACCAGCCGCCGATGTGCAGGGACGGCAGCGAGCAGCGGGCCAGTTCCTGCGTGCTGATGCCCTCCCCGAGGTCGTCGCCAGTACGGTCATGCGGTGCCGGGCTGTCGCCGGTCGTCAACGGAGCCGGGGCTGACAGAGCCGGGGCTATGGCGCTCCACCAGCGTGGCACCCGTGCCCAGAGGTGCCGGCCGAGGTCAGCTACCGGCAGGTGCCGCAGCAGGTCCGGCTCACAGCCCAGCATCTGCGCGGACAGCCCGTTCCTGCTGGTGCGGCTCTCGGCGTGCTCGGCCCACCAGCCGGCGTACTCGGCCAGCCGCAGGATCCCCGACGGGTCCACGTTGGCGGGCCGCAGACCCGCGGCGGGTACCTCGCTGATCACTGCGCGCACGAGCTCGGGAACGGTGACGGCGGCTGCCCACGCGGTGAACGAGCCGTAGGAGGCTCCGGCGAGGATCACGTTCCCATCGCACCAGGGCTGGCGGTGGACCCATTCGACCAACGCCCGGCCATCGGCGCGCTCCCCTTGATACGGGGTCCAGGTTCCGCCCGACCCATAGCGCCCCCGCACGTCCTGGGCAACGTAGGCCAGTCCGTTCCGCGCCCACCCGACGCCGTTTGCCAGCAGCGAACCGCGACCGTACGGGGTGCGAGTGACCACCGCCGGGGCGGGTAGCCGGTCGGGACGGTAGACGTCGGTCGCCAGCAGGACGCCGTCCGCCGCCGGTACGGCCTGGTTCGCGTCGATGGCGTGCATGCCCCGGCGCCTAGACCT
>NZ_CDWWXA010000139.1:0-11229 GCF_977971845.1 Frankia sp. CeCAU1
ATCCGCTCCGGCTCCCACACCTGGTCGACCCGGGGGGCGGGCCGACCAGGTGTGGGAGCCGGAGCGGATCACGGTGGGCGCCGGGCGCCGGGAACCGCCGGGGTAGCGCGGTCACCCGGGGAGCCGGCAGATTCACCGACCCGGATTCCCCGACGATGGGAGGCCCGGCAGGGGGTCTCGCGCTGTCCTCCGTCATGGCCCCTCTTCGCCGACGGGCACCATTCGCGTACCGGGTCCACCCGCCACCGTGCCGTCATTCCCCGACGGGTCGTCCCCGAGCGCCGTCGTCCGGTCCGTTCGTCGCCTTGTCCGTGCGACGGCTTGTCGGAATGCCGTGGCGCGGTGGATCCCCGTGGTCGGGCGGTGTGCGCTGGTACGCGACCAGCCTGCCATGCGGTCGGGTTGTCCGCCGTGACGGAGCCCGGTTGCATCGGCTACAGGTTGTTTGGAGGGCGAGTTTGGAGGGCGAGGGCCCTGGGACGCGTCCCACCGAAATGCCGCACCCACGATCGGGTGGTCGAGGATCGGGCGGTCGAAGCCGGTGCCGACCCGGTCACCGCCGGCGCTCGGCGGCGCGGGCCTTCACGGTCGCCCCGAGGCCGCGCGCGGCGGTTTCGGCACGCTGCTTCAGCGGCCCGAGGGTGCGGCGCAGCCGATCGATCCGTCCCTCGCCGCCACGGGTGACATCCGCCGCCTCGCCCTCCCCGTAGTCATGATCGGGATGGTCCGCCGCACCCAGCCGCCAGTAGCCGCGGGTCGACAGGTCGGCGCGGTCCAGCCCCGCGGCGAGTAGGTGACGGCGGATCCGGCGTACCGCCGTGGCCTCGCAGGCCACCCAGGCCGCGGTGCCGGCGGGCAGGGGTACGGCCTCGACGGCCTCGGCCAGCAGCGTGCCGGGAACCCCGCCGTCACGGTGCAGCCAGGTGACGGTCGTCGCGGGGGTGACCGGGAGAGCCCGTCGGCGGCCGGCGTCGCGAACCTCCGCCACCACGGTCACCGGTACCCGAGCGGGCAGCCGTTCCAGCACCGTCGCCAGCGCGGGCAGGCCGGTCTCGTCGGCGGCGAGCAGGTGATGCGCGGCCGACGTCCGCACCTCGTATCCACCCCCCGGTCCGGCGATGGCGAGATGGTCACCGGGCCGGGCGGTACCCGCCCACCGCCCGGCCGGACCCTCGCCGTGCAGGAGCATCTCGATGTCCAGTTCGAGGGCCTCAGCGTCGAACCGGCGCGGGGTGTAGGTCCGCACGATCGGGCGGGGTGTACCCGCCGGGAAGACGGGGCGTCCGTCCGGCCCCCAGCTCGGAACGGTCGGTTCGGTCTGTCCGTCGGCCGGCAGGAAGATCTTCACGTGCTGCGCGGCCCGGGGCAGCGAGAATCCGGCCAGCGCCGGCCCACCGAGTGTCACCGTCACCATGTCCCCGGTGAGCGGGGTGACGCGGACGACCCGCAGCCGGCGCGGGGCCGGCCGGGCGCGCCGCGGCGCGGGCCGGTTCTCCGCCGACGTCGACGGGCGGCCGTCGCGCCCGTCCGGTAGTCCGGTCGGGCGGGGCGTGGATGGTGGCGTGGATGGTACGGAGGAGTCCGGCCCGAAGGTCGACATCGGTTCTTGCGTCCTGTCTCTCGTGACCGCGGGCCGGACTGGTCCTGGCCCACACGGACGGGCTTCAGGCCCGAGACGGGGCTGTCCCGACCTCCGCGAGCCCGGGTGGCATTTCAGGACGAACCTACGCCCCGCCATTCGGGCGATGACTCGCGGAGGGGCGCGACGGTTGTTCCGTACCTGCTTCGGGCCTGCCCTGTATCTGCTCCGGATCTGCTCCGACATGATTGTCCTTCTTGACAAGGAAAATTTTCGGCAGGACGATGAGGCGCATGTTGGAGGTCGCAGTGATCGATGACCCGGCCGCAGCGGGGGCCGCGCTCGACCCGGTCCGGGCGAGGTTGCTGGCCGCGCTCGCGGAGCCGGGTTCGGCCAGCACCCTGGCCACTCCCGTGGGGCTGTCACGTCAGCGGGTCAATTACCACCTGAGGGCCCTGGAGCGTCACGGGCTGGTCGAACTCGTCGAGGAACGCAGAAGGGGCAACTGCACCGAGCGCGTACTACGGGCGACGGCGGCCTCCTATGTGATCTCGCCGACCGCGTTGCCGGCGGTCGCCCCGGATCCCGGCCGGTCGCCGGATCAGCGCTCTGCCCGATGGCTGCTAGCGCTCGGTGCCCGGCTGGTGCGGGAGGTCGGCGACCTCATCACCGGTGCCACCGCCGCCCGGCAGCGGCTGGCGACGTTCGCGATCGACAGCGAGATCCGGTTCGCCTCCGCCGCGGACCGCGCCGCGTTCGCAGCGGAGCTCGGGGAGACGGTTGCCGCCCTCGTCGGCAGGTACCACGACACCACCGCCACGGGCGGGCGCTCCCACCGTTTCGTCGTCGCCCTGCACCCGAGCGTCACGCGGCCCGAGCGGGTGGCTGTCGGCTCCGATGCGGGATCCGAGGCGGGGGAGGGCATCCTCGGCCTCGGCACCGCCGGTCCCACCGGCATCGACAGCCCCACCAACGCAGCCGGTCCCACCAACGCAGCCGGCCCCACCGGAACCGATGGCCCCAGCGCAACCAAGGAGAACCAGAGATGTCCCGTGAGTTCGAGATCCGCCGCGAGGGTGTGCTGTCCACCTCCCTGGAGGAGTACTGGGACGCCGTGACCACCGGTAACGGCGGATGGCTGTGGCCGATGGAGTTCGAGCCCCGCCAGGGTGGCGCCGCGCCCTTCGGGGGCACGGTCACCGTCTGGGATCCGCCGCACCACCTCGTCACCCGGGTGGAGGGTGCGGACGGCTGGTTCAACCAGCTGGAACATGTGATCGAGGGCCGGGACGGCGGCACGACCTCCTTCCGCTACGTCCACAGCGGGATCTTCGTCGACGACTGGGAGAACCAGTACGACGGCGCCAGCCAGCACACCGACTTCTACCTGCACACGCTCGGTCAGTACCTGCGGTACTTCAGCCGCCGGCCGGTGACCTACGTCGCGGCCGACGCGCCGGCGTCCTCGACCGCGCCGGACGCGTTTGTCCGGCTGCGCCACGAGCTAGGCGTCGCCGACGAGGTCGGCCAAGGCGACGCGGTGCGCCTCACCCTCCCGGGCATCGACCCGCTGGACGCCGTGGTCGACTACCTGCATCCCCACTTCCTTGGCCTGCGGACCGGCGACGGGCTGTACCGCTTCTTCGGCCGCAACGCCTTCGGCGCCCCGATCGGCATCGCCCTGCACCTGTTCGCCCCCGGCACCGACCAGGCGAAGACTGCTCAGGCCTGGACCGACTGGCTACAGGACGTGTTCGCTTAATCGCCTTTGCGGCAATCTATATCATTTCGTCGGTCCCCGCCGTTTGTCGATCTCCGCCGGCTCGTGCCGGGCCGCCGGCACCCGGTCAGGGAGGCCGGTCACACCCCGAACGCCCGTGCCAGCCGCGTCAACCCTCCGTGATCTCCGCCGGTGGGTGCGTGGTGAAGGACAGGCGCAGCGTCGCGGGGTCCGGCGGCCCCGCGAAAAAAGGCCCCGCGAAAAAAGGAGTACCGGGAACGTAGGCCGCGTCGTGCTCCACCACGCCGGGCAGCAGGGCGGTGGCGTCGTGACCATCGGGGAGGCGGGCCCAGACGAACATGCCGCCCTCGGGCCGGTTCCGCTGCTCCCGGGCGGCAGCGCCCAGGCGAGTCCGTCGAGGAGCGCGTCGTGGCGTTCGCGGTAGGCGGCGCACATCCGCGTGATGTGCAGGTCGGGGTCGGCGTCGGCCAGATACCGGGCGCCGCAGCGGCGAGTGGAGCGGCGTTGGTCATGGCGGCTGCTCGAACTCCTTCTCCGGGTTCTCCCCGTTCACCGCGATCGTAGACGTGGTGACCTCGGGGTGTTCATGGCTCACGCGGCTGCCCGCGACTCCGCCCGCGACTCCGCCCGCGACTCTGAGCAGGCCGAGGGGGCTGCTCGTGAACAGGCAGCGATCGGCCGACGACGTGCGTAAGACGTCCGCACGGAGAAAGCCAGGCTGCGGACCTGGACGGAATGGCGACGGGGAATGCTCCTGTCGCAGCGGTTCATGCGGAACTTATGGAACAGAAATAGAGCGCCCAGATCGCAGAGAATGCCCGCCGGCTGGACCATGACCTCGACGGTCGCGATCGGGCGGGAGATGATCAGGGGAGCGTGTCGGACATCAAACTGATACAGTCCGGCGGAGCCGGGCGTCGTCGACGCTGAGTGTCGCGCTGGTCGCCGGGAGCCGGTCACCCGGCACCGGCCAGGGTTCCTTCCCGGGAGATTTCACATGCGCAGCGCCAAGGATTTCTTCGCTCCCCTCGCGGTGGGGGCGCCACCCCCGCCTCGCGAGATCCCGTGGCGACCGTCCCGGATGATTCACTTCTTCGACCCGAGCAACGAGAAGATGGCGGCGAAGCTGCCGCAGATCATCCCCCGGGTCGACGTGCTGCTCGGGAACCTCGAGGACGGCGTCCGAGCGGACAACAAGATCGTTGCCAGGGACAACCTGATAAAGATCGTCGACGGCGCGGACTTCGGTGAGACGCAGTTCTGGATCCGCCTGAACAGCCTCGACTCACCCTGGGGGCTCGACGACCTGCTCACGCTCGTGCCCGCCATCGGCGAGAATCTCGACGTGGTGATGGTGCCCAAGGTCCAGGGGGCGGAGGACATCCACTATGTGGACCGCCTCCTCGCCCAGTTGGAGGCGAAGGCCGGCCTGTCCCGGCCGGTGCTTGTCCACGCGATTCTGGAGACCGCGCGAGGGGTCGCGAACGTCGAGGAGATCTGCGCGGCAAGTCCCCGCATGCAGGGTCTGTCCCTTGGCCCGGCGGACCTGGCGGCGGATCGGCGGATGAAGACAACCCGTGTCGGCGGTGGGCACCCCGGCTACCTGGTACGCCAGGATCCGCGGCCGGACGACCCGGCGGCCGTCCGAGCCACGTTCCAGCAGGATCCCTGGCACTACACGCTCGCCCGGATGGTAGACGCCTGCGCGGCGAACGGGATCATGCCATACTACGGGCCGTTCGGTGACATCGCCGACGTCCTCGCCTGCGAGGACCAGTTCCGCAACGCGTTCCTGCTCGGGTGTGTCGGGGCGTGGTCACTGCATCCCGTCCAGATCGACATCGCGAAGAAGGTCTTCAGCCCCGAGCCCGCGGACGTCGAGTGGGCAAAGCGCGTCGTCGCGGCCATGGGCGACGGAACGGGTGCCGTGATGGTGGACGGCACGATGCAGGACGACGCCTCGGTGAAGCAGTGCCGGGTCATCCTCACGCTCGCCACTCGCCTCGCCGCCCGGAACGCACAGCTCGCGGCGGCCTACGGACTACCCGCGCCGGAGGCACGATGACCGGCACCGCGGCCCCGGGTTCCCCGGCGGGTTCCCCGTCCGCGGCCCGCCCGCCCGCCGCGTACCGTCCGCGGCGTTCCGTCCTCTACATGCCCGGGGCCAACGAGCGTGCCATGGAGAAGGCCAGGAATCTGCCGGCCGACGCGCTCATCCTGGACCTCGAGGACGCGGTGGCGCCCGTCGCCAAGGAGCGCGCCCGGGAGCAGGTCTGCGCGGCGGTGGCCGACGCCGCCTACGGCCACCGGGAGATCACGGTTCGCGTCAACGCCCGCGGCAGCTCCTGGCATGCCGACGACCTGCGGGCCGCGGGACGGGTGGGCCCGGACGCCGTCGTGGTGCCGAAGGTCGAGTCGCCGTCGGACGTTCACGCGATCGAAAAAGGGCTCGAGGCGGCCGGCGCGCCGGACCGCACCATGATATGGGCGATGGTGGAGACACCTGGTGCCATCCTGCGTGCCCAGGAGATCGCCCAGGCGTCGCCCCGGCTCACCGTTCTCGTGATGGGCACCAACGACCTGGCCAACGAACTGCGTGCCGAATTCGTGCCCGGCCGCGCCCCGCTGCTGACCGGCCTGGGGCTGTGTCTGCTGGCCGCGCGCGCGAGTGGAACCGTGATCCTCGACGGTGTCTACAACGACATCCGCGACGCCGACGGCTTCGCGGCGGAATGCCGCCAGGGCCGCGAGATGGGCTTCGACGGTAAGACGCTTATCCACCCCAACCAGATCGAGACGTGTAACCGCACGTTCTCACCCACCGAGGCCCAGGTCGCGCAGGCCGCGGAGATCGTGCGGGTCTGGGAGGAGGCGCTACGCGAGGGCCGCGGAGTGGCGACCGTCGACGGCCGGCTGATCGAGAACCTGCACGTCGACAACGCGCGCCGGATTCTCGCCGTCAGCGCGGCCATCGCGGGTCTGGCCGACGGCCAGGCGGCCTCCTGACGGTGACCGTTCTGGCCGTGACCGTTCTGGCCGCTTCGACGGCTGTAGGGATGCGACAGCCTCTCCACCGCGGTGGAAGCCACCGCCGTTCCCTGCCAGCGTGATCCGGGCTCTCGGACGCTCGGACTCGCGGGCGATGTCTCCTGTCGGTCAGTGCAGGGGCCGGTGCGCGGTCTCGGGGAGCCGGCTGAAGACGACGGTGCTGACCAGGGCGACGGCGGTGACGTACCAGCCGAAGGAGGCAGCGTGGCCGATGTCCACGAGGTAGGTGGCGACGTAGGGGCCGGTGCCGCCGAAGAGGGCGACGGAGAGCGCATAGGGGAACCCGATACCGGAGCTGCGCAGGCGCGCCGGGAACAGCTCGGCGACCACCGCGCTCGAGATGCACGACCAGCAGGCGAGGAACACCAGCCCCATGATCTGAACCAGGAGCAGCCTGGTGGTCGAGCCGTCCAGTAGGGCCAGCATCGGAACCGTGCCGACCACGAAGAAGGTGCCGAAGATGAGCAGCATCGGCCGCCTGCCGACGCGGTCCGAGATCGCTCCGAAGACCGGCTGCAGGGCGAGGAAGATGGTCAGCGCGACGACACCGGAGAGCAGGCCGTGCTTGAGGTTGGAGCCCACCGTGATGTTCGCGTACGTCGGCAGGTAGGCGGTCCATACATAGAACACCAGGGCCGGGGCCGCGGTCAGCCCGAACACCTGGAGGGATTCCCTGGGGTGCCGGCGGAGGAACTCGAACATGTCGGCACGACGGGCACCGGCCGGCTCGTCCGCCGTCTGGGTGAGGGTCTCCTTGGCGTGCGTCCGGATCCACATGCCGACCATGGCCGCGACCGAGCCGAGCAGGAAGGGGATCCTCCAGCCCCAGCTGGTCATGTTCTGCGAGTCCAGCGTGCTGGCGAGTAAGGCGCTGATCCCGATCGCCGCCAGGTTGGCCGAGGTCGCACTGATGTAGAAGAAGCTCGAGTACAGGCCCCGACGGCCAGCCGGCGCGGACTCGATGAGAAACGCGCTTCCCGCGGCATACTCGCCCCCCGCGGAGGCACCCTGGATCAGCCGGGCCAGCAGGAGTAGTGCCGGGGCGGCGACCCCGACCTGCTTGTAGGTGGGGGCAAGCCCGATGATGAGACTGCCCAGGCCCATGCCCATAATCGTGGTGCTGAGCGTCCTGCGGCGGCCGATCCGGTCGGCGAGAATCCCGAGGATCAGCGCTCCGACCGGGCGGGCGAAGAATCCGACGGCGAAGATTGCTAAGGTCGACATCAGCGGCACCAGGCTGCCTCCCGGGCTGGCCGGGAAGAACTGCGTGGAGAAGTACACCGCAAGCATCGAGTAGATGTACCAGTCGAACCATTCGACGGCGTTGCCGACGGAGGCGGCCAGGAGCTGCCGATAGTGGTTGGTCCGCTCCCGGAGGCCGGTTGTTGCTGTCATCGAAGCGGTCATGGGTTGCTCCCCTGTTGGGCGGGGCCGAGACCACCAGCTCGGAACGTCGAGCTCTGATGGGCCCGGTAACGGGTACGAATTTCCAACAGGATGTGGTGTGCGACACATCGAAGGCTACGGGTGGGATGCCAACGCGGCGCCCTTCGCTTCGTACGCGGCTACGAAACCGGCGGGGCTGCCGTCTCCGCGTGGAAGGCCCAGGACAGTTCCACCAGGGTGTCGGTGTCGTCCAGGGACCGCCCGGTCAGCTCCTCGAACCGGGCTAGCCGGTAGCGCAGCGTGTTGACGTGTACGTGCAGCGCCTCGGCGGTCCGCGGGATGTTACGGCCGTTGGCCAGGTAGCAGCGGAGCGACTCGACGACTTCCTCCCCGAACGCACTGCTGTCCCGGAGCGGCTGGAGGTAGCGGGCCCGCATCAGTGCGGTCACGTCCGCCGCACGCGGCACGGCCACCCGCCAGCCGAGGCTCTCGAGGGTGTGCACGCCCTCGTCGTGGCGCAGTCGGGCCGCGGCCAATACGTCGTTGGCCACCGAGAAGGACGCCGCGACCCGGCCCAGCGGCCCCTCGGGCCCGGCGGCGACCAGCAGCCCCGGGACCGCGGGTGGCGGCCCCGACACGATCCCCACGAGCCGGCCTTGGGAGGGCACCAGGAGCAGGACCATGTTGCTGCGCCGGCACCCCTGGTTGATCAGGTTGAGGGCCTGGTCCAGCTCCGCTTCCGACAAGGTGGCAGTGCACACCGCCCGCAGGCGTGTGTCGCGCCGCACGTGGTAGCGGATGCACCCCTGCTCAATCTGCGCCGGCGACAGGGTGCCGGCGAGCAGCCCGGCGAGCCATTCGTCCCTGCGCCTTCGGTCCGCCACCGCATGCGACAGGCCGTACGCGCGGTAGGCGCTCGCCGCACGAGCGGAGAACACGTCACTCAGCTTCCACAGCAGCGAGGTGAGGGTGAGCGACTCGGGGTGGTCGACCCCGAACTCCTGGGCGCGATCCACCAGCCGGTCCTGGATGCTCGCTATGCAGATGCGGAAGCCGCCCATGATGTCCTCGATCGGCACGCCCTGCCGGAGCCGTTCCAGCGTTGTGCGCTCGGCCTGCCAGATCTCCGAGCTCGGCGGCACGACGCCCGCCCGCAGGGTGCGGCACGCCAGCACGACGTTGCGGTGGATGCTCGTCACCAGCGCCTCGGTCGGGACCACCTCATAGGCCGGGATCTCGCGCCGGACACGCTTGATCGTGGGATCCACCAGTCCCTCGTCGTGTTCCAGCGCAGCGGTGAGTTCTCGCACACGGTCGTCGGACATCCGCATCATCAGGGGATTATCCTGCCCAGCGGTGTCATCGGCACCCCGGTCCGCGCCCCGACGGCGCGCGTGGCACCCGCGCTTGTCGCGTATGTTCAGGGATCTGTCACCGCTGTTCTATCTCGGATCTTTTGGTGGGTCCAGAATCAAACCCTACCGCTCGCCTAGCCGGCTGTTCCCCGCCGGATCCAGACGATTCCGAAGGCAGGGATCGACGACAACCACCCGAGGAGATGCAGATGACGACACTGGTCAATCCCCTCCAACATTTCGCTCCAACGTACACGGGAGTCGATGATCTTCCGTGGGTTCCGTTCACGCCTTACACGAACGAGGTGGAATTAAAGATCCTTCATGTGGATCTGGTCAAGAGCGAGACGCAAATGCTTCTGCGGGCGCCGGGGGGAGCTTCGCTGGGTGTGCACGACCATTATGGCCGCGTGCTTGTCTACACCGTTCGAGGGAAATGGCGGTACGCGGAGCACGCCTGGGTGTCGGGGCCGGGTGACTTCGTGTACGAGGTCGCCAACAGCAGGCACACGTTCATTGTGGAGCCTGACGAGGGCATCGAGGTGTTCATCTCGGTTGAAGGAGCTATTGCTTTCCTCGGCCCAAGCGACGAGATCATAGGCATCGAGCAGGCCCATACGTTCGCCGAGCGATACAACGAGTACTGCAGGAAGCACGGGATCATCCCGGTTGACCTGACCAGCTTCGCCCTCTCGTAGCCAGTCGGTTGGTGGGGCCGGTGATCACGCTGGTCCCACCAGTAAGCCTTGCGAGTCCCACCGGCCACCCTGGTGAGCCTTGTGCGACCCTCGCCTTCGACGAGTCGCCAGCCGGTCGCTATTCGTACACCACGAGCGTGGATTCCGCTATCGCGACTTACCTGGGCTTCCCCCACGTCTTCCCACCGCTTATGCTTGCGGGCGCGGCGGCCCAGGTTCCCGGTAGGAGGCCATCATGCGGATCTACGAGACGTACGACCTCGTCGGTGTACCCCATCGCGACCGTCCTGGACGCTGGGAGGAGATCCTGGGCAGCGCGGTGACGCCATTCCACACTGATGTTCCTCCAGGGCGATTACCCTACTGCGCCTCGATTGAGCGTCGCTGGTTCGATGACATCGCGCTGCTGGATATCGCATGTGATCCGTGCAGGGGTGAACGTAGTCGAAATCTGATCAGCCGGACCAGCGAGGACAATATCGCGATATTCTTCGCTACCGCTGGGACTGAACGGCTTGCCATCGAGGACAAGAAGATTGTTGTCACTCCAGGAAGCTTCGTCATCTGGAACAGCATGCAAAAGGTGCGGTTCGAAGTTGTCGAGCACTTCCGCAAAGTTACCCTGGTAATCCCGAGGGTGGCGCTGGAAGAGGTCTTGGAGAGCCCGTGGTTGGAAGCCGACCTCGTGGTGGATGTGAACGCTCCCGCGATTAGGTTGCTGCGCAGCTATGTCGCATCACTTGCCGGCCTCCCGCACGAGGTTCCCGCCCCCACCATAACGGCGGCCCGCAACGCGGCACTGGAGCTGGTGGCCGCGGCGGTGCGCCCCGAGGCCACGTTCACGAGTGCGATCACTGGGGAAGCGCTGCGGCTCGCAGTGGAACGCTGGATAGCTCGGAACCTTGGCCACCGCGACGTCAGCGCCGCCGCGGCGGCCGCTGCGCAGTGTGTGTCTGTCCGCACGCTGCAGCGCAGCTTCGCCGCGACAGGAAACAGCTACAGCGCCGTCGTCCGCTCCCAGCGACTCGCACGAGCCCGCCGGGACCTGATCGAGGGATCATGCTCCATTCAGGCGATCGCCAGCCGTTGGGGTTTTGCGGACACGAGTCACTTCTGTCGAGAATTCAAACGGCTGTATGGTGCGACGCCGACTTGTTACCGTGATTCGGTCGCCTTACCGTTCGCCCACGTGGGAGATCCCGATTTTCGGGACAATCCGGACGGTGGTACGCAGCCCTCCGGAACCTCCAGAACCGCGTCCCAGACCTACAGGCCGCATGGCTGATCGTGTCGTCCGTCCGTCCGGCACTGGTCCCGGATGTCCAGGACGGGCCGGACTGGCGGCGGGGCAGGTCGGGTTGGGTCTGATCGGGTTGGGTCTGATCGGGTCGGGTTGGGTCTGATCGGGTCGGGTCGGGTCTG
>NZ_CDWWXA010000140.1:0-712 GCF_977971845.1 Frankia sp. CeCAU1
GGGTGGGGTGGTTGGTCGGCGTCGTCGAGGAGAAGGAGCAGATCGCGGAGTTCGTCGGCGGCCATCTGGGCGGGGAGGACGCGTAGGCCGAGGGGGTCGAGTCGCCACAGAGGTTCCCCGCCGGGTTCTGCCGGTCCGTCGAAGATGAGCCGCCAGGTGGCGGCATTCTCGTCGGGGTCCGGACTGGCCGGGTGGTGGGTGACGACGGCGAGTCCCTGGCCGCCGCCGTCGGCGAGGTCGATCAGGTCGGCGTGGGCGTGGGGGTCGTGGTCTGTGGGGTGTGGGAGGACGACGAGGGCCGCGGTCGGTTCCCAGTTCTCCACGGGGACGGCCGCGCGGGCGGCGAAGGTGGAGGTGTGGCCGGTGGCGGCGAGTTCGTCGTGGAGGGCCTGCAGGTCAGGGATGATCCGGTCGAGGAGGGTGGGGAGGTCGTCGGCGATGTCGATCCGGTCGTCGTCGAGGAAGCCGAGGGGGTCGAAGCCGACGGCCTCGATGCGGGGTGTTGCGGCGAGGGGGGACAGGGCGAGGGTGGCGAGCAGGGCGCGGGCCAGCGCGCGGAGGCCTTCGGTGCCGGTGTCGCCCGGGTCGAGGGTGAGGATCCCGAGGGCTTCCAGGTCGGCGTAGAGCTCGGCGCCGTCGGGTTCGGTGCCGAGTTGGACGAGAAGCGGGCAGGGCGGCGGGAGGTCGGGAAGCGGAGGTAGCGGGGCGGTGG
>NZ_CDWWXA010000140.1:1030-11464 GCF_977971845.1 Frankia sp. CeCAU1
AGGTCGGGAGGCGGAGGTAGCGGGGCGGTGGGAGGCAGGATCCAGATCCGGCCGTCGACCTGCGCGTGCCAGGGTGCCGGCGGGTCGGGACGGGGCTGGCGGAGGTAGACGTCGATGGTGCCGTCCGGGCGGACGAGGACGACCAGGGGTTCGGGACCTTCGGTGGGACCCGCGGGCCCGTGCACGGTGGGGATGTGCTGGGCGGCGAGTGCGCGGAGGGCGGCGTCGAGGCGGGACAGCCCGTCGGGGTCGGCGGTGGCGAGGACCGCGGTGTGCAGGGCGATGGTGCGCGGGTGGGGCGGGGGCGATGCGCCGCGCCGGTCGAGGCTTTGGTCGCGCCGTCGGCGCCGCGAGGTGACGGTGGACGCGACGGCCGCGGTGAGAAGGCCGGCGGCGCCGACCCAGACGGGGAGGAGGTTCGGCGCGGTGGTGTGGTTCGGCGCGGTGGTGTGGTCGTCGTGCCGGGTCGCCGCGGGTGCGCTCGGGGACGGCCGGGTGGGGCCGGGTGCCAGCGACGTCGCTCTTACGATCCCCGGTGGGCTGGGCGCGTTCGGGTCCGACGTCGACGGCCCGTCGCCCGGGGGCGCCGCGGATCCGGCGCTGGGCGGCGCGGCACTGGACGTCGGCGCGCCGTTGCTGCCGGCGAGCACGGGTAGTCGGAGGATCATGCCGGGGTTAAGGAGGTTCGGGTCGTGGAGGCGTCGTCCGGCGGGATCCGTCGCGCCCTGGTTGGCGTGGAAGATCTGCCCGACCAGGTGCGGAAGGTCGTGCTTCGGGACGTCGGGGTAGGCGTTGTGGGCGATGTCCCAGAGCGTCTCGCCGGGACGAACCGTGTGGGTCGTCTCGGTCGGTGGGGTGCCTCGTGCCGGTTTCGCTGTGCCGGTGGTGGCGTTCGGGGTCGCGGATGCTGTGGTCGGTGCGGGGGCGAGGGGGATCCGTAGCAGGGTTCCGTCGCCGATCACCACGAAGTCGGGTGGGAGGGTGGTGCCGTCGGGTTGGCGCAGGCCGACGCTGGCGTCGCGGACCTCCTTCCACCGGTCCAGGTTGCCGAGGAACTGCGCGGCGACGGATCGCAGGGTGTCATAGGGGCCGCAGCGGTAGATGTCCCCGAAGAGCCGTCTCGGTTCCGGTAGCCCATGCCCGATCGGCCCCGGCCCGGGGCTGGCCTGGACGGGGCCGGCCAGGACGTCTGCAGCCGGGGCGGGGGCGGTGCCACCGAGGACGGTTGTGACGTCGGCGGATGCGCTCGCCGTGGCCGCCGGGTGCCCGGACGGGCCGGTCGTGGTCGGGGTGGCGGCGAGGGCGGCCCGGGAGGAGAGCAGGCTGACGGCGAGGGAGGCCAGCGCCACCCATCGCGCCGTGGCGCGCCGGACCACGTTCGGCGCGGGAAGGCGCCATCCGGCGCGTTCCGGCACGGTCGGCGCGTTGGACACGCCGCCGGGGCGGGCCGTGCCGTGTGGACCGCGTCGGCTCCGGGCGGTCTGGGTGAGGGCTTCCCCGATGATGCACAGGGTGAGGTAGGCCCAGGTCAGCCAGGCCAGCACGGCGAGGGTGTCGGGGACGACGTCGGGGTGGAGGTAGCCCCGGGTGGCCAGCGTCGCCCACCGGGCGGGTTCCCAGGTGGTGGGCAGCGGGTTTCCCCGCCAGGCGGCCAGGAACACCGGCACGGCGGTGAGGAAGACCAGCAGGCCGAGAAGCGCGGCCAGGCCGCGCAGCGCCTGCCCGGCCGACGGGCGGGCCGACGGGCGGGCCACACCGGCGGTCGCCCCCGTCCGTGAGCGTCGGCGTGCCGGCGTCCGGCCGGGTGGGGGGCCGAGTCGGGATCGATGATCTCGATGGTCGGCATGGCGGCGGGTGGGGGTGAGCTGGGGCATGGCGGTTCTCCCGTGGGTTACGGGCCGCGGAGGGCGACGGCGGACCGGGTCTGGGTGACCGTGGCGCCGGTCCGGCCGGACAGGGCGAGCAGGACGTAGGTGATGCGCGTCTGAACGGTGACCGTCACCGCGTCGCCGGCGACGATGATCGTGCCGTCGATGTGGTGACGGTCGAGGTAGGCGCGGGCGGCCGCGTCGGCCGCGGCCGGATCGAGGGTGGGACTGCCCGCGCGCAGGCTGGCCGGGTCGATCTGTTGGGCGCCGGCGCGGGCGGCCTTGCCGGCGAGGTCGGAGGCGTCGGCGTTGGCATACAGGACCCGGCCGGTGTCGGCGATCAGTCCGGCGAGCAGGACCGCGCCGGCGAACAGCACCGCCAGCAGGAGGCTGACCGACCCCTGGTCACCGTGATGGGCGGAGCGGGTGATGGTCACGGGCGGTCCCGCAGGCCGCCGCGGAACCGGTCGATGACCTCGTCGCTGCTCGCCGTGACGGTGCGGGACGGGCCGAGGACGAGGTGGACGCGGCATCCGGCGGTGACCGTGACGACCCCGCCGGCGCCGAACCCGGTCACGTCGGTGGAGACGGTCTCGCTGCCCGCCGCGCAGGAGCTGGCGGTGAGCGCACGGCGCGCGACCATGTCGGCCTGCTGCTCGGCGTCGGCGGGGTTCGCGGCGAGCGAGGCGGCCCGGGCGCCTTCCCGGGCGGCGTGCCGGACACCGCTTCGGGCCTGCTGGGTCTGGAAGGCCACCGCGAGGATCGCCACGGCCATCAGGAAGATCAGCCATCCGGCGGCGAACTCGACCGAGTAGGCCCCCCGGTCGCGGTCCTGTTCCGACGCCCCCTCCCGACCCGCGCGAGCTCCATCCCGATCTGCGCGAGCTCCGACCCGATTCGCGAGCGGCATGCCCGCACCGCCCGCGCCAAGCCACCGGCACCGCCATCGCCACTGCCACTGCCACTGCCACCGGCACCGGCACCGGCACCGGCACCGGCCGCTCATGACGTCCGACCGGCGCCGGCGGGCACCGGTCCGCCGACGGCCAGCGGCGCGGTACTCGTCGATGCAGCGCGCTCTGGTGCCACCGGCTGTGGGACGAACCGCAGCCGTGGCCCGGAGGCGGAGCGGGCAACCGTCGTGCCCAGGACCGAGGTGACGGTCACCGTCACGGTTACCAGATCCGGCGTGACCGCCACATCCGTCGTCACGCTGGTGACCGACCGGCTGGATCGGGCGAGCCGGTCCGCGACCGCCGTGGCGTCCTCGACGGTCCCATCGGGGCTCTGCATGATCTCCAAGGCGCGCTGCGCGGATGCGCCGGCCGCCTGAACAGCCAGCCATCGCATACCCAACCCGAGGACGATCACGAGGAGGGTCATGACCCCGCCCATCACCACGGCCAGTTCGATCGGGCTGCTTCCGGCATTGCGGACGGCTCGTCGGCGGGCGGGGTGGCCGCCCGCCGCGGGACGGGCCGCGGCTACTACTGGCAGGTGGTGGGATCGACGCTGGTGCATACATGCTCCGCGACCTCGGTCGCCTTCGCCCGCAGAATCACGATCACCAGCGCCGCGATCAGGACCAGACCCACCGTGATGACCGCCGTCGGCAGCGCATCACCCCGGTCACGGCCATCTTCAGCGGCCCGCTGGTGAAGATTCGTCCACCACAGGTGGGCCAAGGCCAGCAGTACCCCGAGTCGGCGCATCGCCGCCACCGTCCTCTCTCTTCGTCGGTCTCTTCGTCGGCTGGATTCCGGTGGGCGGGATTCCGTGGGTTCATGTCGCTCGTCGATCCGGCGTGCCTGGCGGCGGTGGGCGGGACGCGACCGGAACCCGGTCCGATCAGGAGCGGACCGAGCCGGGGCTGCGTGATCCGGGCTGGGTGTCATGGGGTGGCTTCGACGCCGGTGAGGATCACCAGCAGGGGGATGGTGAGGAAGGCGACGAAGGCCAGGGCGACCATGACCGCCGGCAGCTCCATCGCGGCGTCCGCGACGGAGGCCGCGAGCCGGGCCTGCGCGGCCTCCGCGGCGCGCAGGTGGGTGCTCTTGCTCTGCAACGCGAGGACCGGGGACGCGCCGCGCAGCGCCGAGCTGACCGTCAGGCGCAGCTCGGCGAACTCCGCCACCGGCACTCGCACGGCAAGGCGGTTCAGCCCGGCGTCCGGCGGGACATGGCGGGCGCGGGCCCACTGCAGGGCGGCGCGGATCTCGGTGAAGGCCCATCCCCGGCCGGCATCGGCCACGGTCTGCAGCGCGGTGTGCAGCGACAGCCCACCGACCAGCAGGATCCGCACCAGATCGAGATAGGCGGCCACGGCCAGCCTCGTCTCCTGCCGGCGGGCACTCGCCCGGCGGTGCAGCGGCCGGTCCGCCCACACGAACCCGAACGGCACCGCGGCGACACAGCCGAGCGGCAGGGTCGTCGCGGGCAGCACGATCCCGCTCGCCCACCCCACCGCGGCCAGCCCCACCGTGGCGCTCACCACGACCAGCAGGCGGATCATCCTGGTCGCGGTGTGCGCGGCCGGGTCGAGGCCGAGCACGGCAAGGTCGTCGGCGAGGAGCAGTCGCCGCGCCCACACGGGGCCGACGGTCTGCTCGAACCGGCGGTGGACCTGCCCGGCCCAGCGGCCACCGGTCGCACCCCGGGCCGGCTGCTGGTCAGGTGCGGGGGTCGGGCGCAGGCTCCGCCCGAGGAGGAACAGCCCGGCACCGACGATCGCACCGCAAAGAGCCGGTACCGCCGCGTCGGACAGCGGGCCGGTCATGTCGCGTCGCCGAAGAAGTCCGGGACCATGGCGGGCCGGGCCAGCCGGACCAGGGTCAGCACCGCCAGACCCACAACGCCGGCGATCATGATGAGGACCGCCTGCCCCCAGGCGGTGCGGTAGGGAGCGAGCATCGCCGGCCATACCGCCAGGACACCGACGACGGACACGGCGAACAGGCCGAGCAGCAGCACCATCGACCGGCGGTAGCGGGCCCGGGCGGCATGCAGATCCCGCAGCACCGCGACCCGGTGGCGGGTCGACTCGACCTGCTCGGCCATCAGCCGCGCCAGGTCCCCGGCGCCCCGCCGGTAGGTCAGCGACAGCACGGCGACGATCGACCCGACAAGCGGATGGTTCACCTCCGCCCGGAAGCCGGCCAGCGCCGCCGGCAACGGCTCCCGATCGAGGCGGACCCGTAACCGGCCCAACGGCCCGGCGAGCGCGGACGGGGGCAGCTGACACGACGCCACCACCGCCGCCTTCAGCGGCTGCCCGGCGTCGAGTTCCTGGCGCACCGTCTCGCACCAGGTCGCGACCGCCTCACCGAGCTCGTTCAGCTCGTCGACGCTTGGACCCCGCCGGACGTCGTGCGCCAGCCACGCGGCGCCACCACCCAGCACCCCGAGCACCGGCACACCGACCACGACGCCGAGGATCAGACCGGCGAGCACGCCGCCCGCCACCGGCAACACGAACTCCGCACCCCACCCGGCCATCCCGGCGTCGGACGGCCGGCCCTCCCGGGGCCCGCCCGGCAGCCGGCGGCCCCAGCCAACAGGGCGGCTCCGGCCGGCGGGGACGTCCCGGTCCTGCAGCAAGGCGACGAGCAGCAGCCAGCATCCCAGGCCGACCAACGCACCGGACAGCGCCCCGATGAGGAGGCGGGTCTGCGCGTTCACCAGGCCGCCCTCGTCCGGCGCCGGGTGAGGACCGCCGGGCCGACCCCGGCGGAACGCAGCTTGGCGGCGAGCTGGTCGGAGAAGTCCAGGTCCGTGCGTACAGCCCGCTCGATCCTCGCGTCCCAGCGCCACAGCTCCGCCGAGGTCACCCGGCCCTCCCGGTACTCCCCGACCTCATGCACGCTCGTGACCACCCGCCGGCCGTCCAGGTTCGCGACATGCACGATCAGATCGACGGTGGACGCGATGGTCTCCAACACCGCCGCCTCCGGCACCCGCCCCGGGTCGAACGCCGCATACGTGCGTAGCCGGGCGACGACGTCGGCGGCGCTCGGTGCGTGGATCGTCGTCGCCACCCCTTGGGCGATGCCCTGCCCGAGCGCCAGCAGCAGCGGCAGGACGCCGCCGTCGGGGCGCAGTTCCCCGAGCAGGACCCGGTGCGGGGTCTGACGGCGCAGGTTCTCCGCGAGATACCGCGCCATCGAATACTCGCCGCGGCCGTCGACGTTGCGCTCGCGGGCCTCGAACTCCACCAGGTTGCGGAACCGCTCCGGGGCCAGGAACAGCTCCTGCTCATCCTCCACCGTCACCATCCGGTCGAGGATCGGATCGTCGGGTGTGGCGTTGACCCACGCCCGCAGCAGCGTCGTCTTCCCCGCTCCCGTCCCACCCGAGATGATCAGCCCGAACGGTTGACGCAACGCCGCCGTCCCCGCGAGCAGGGCGGTGATGTCCGATCCGAACATCCCCGCGTCGGCGAGCCCGTCCAGGGTGTCCAGGCCGGGCCGGAACAGCCGGCAGTCGATATGGGTCAGGCGAGTCACCCGGGACACCGCGTGCACCCGAACCCCGTTCGGCAGCCGGAACCGCACCGACGGGTTGCTCTCGTCGAACCGGCGGCCGACCGACGCCGCATGCTCGGCCACCCACTCAAACGCCTGGGCGTCACTACCGAACGGAGACCGTCCCTCGATCCGATGCCCGCTGCCGCGCTCGGTCAGCACCAGGTTGACCGCGCCGTTGACCTCCACATCGGAAAACCGGTCCGCCAGCAGGAACGGGCCGAGCGAACCCAGCGGCGACTGGGCCTGGCGGACCAGCAGCCGCACCTCGTTCTCCCCGGCCGCGTTCAGCGGCGGCGCGTCGGCCGCGCCGCGCCGGATGTCGGCCAGTTCCCGGGCGAGGAGCTCCTCGGCGAGCGCGGCGCGTTCCGTCGGGGTGAACCGCCGGCCGCTGCGGCGCGCCGCCGCCACCTGACGCTGCACCGCCGTGTTGATCGTGCTCGCTACATCCTCGGCGACATCGGACCCGCCGTCGGACCCGGAGGTGCTCGGCTGCAGGCTCATCCGCCACCTCCCTGCCCAGGGCCGTCCCCGCTACCGCCGGCCGGGCCGCCGTCAGCCGGCCCGCCGTCAGCCGGCCCGCCGTCAGCCGGCCCGGGCGAAGACCCACCGCCGACACCGAAGAGGCGGACGCCATGCTCGGACGTCGCCGCCGTCTCCACCGTCTCCGCCAGCCGCTCGGGCAGGGCGAGGTAGACGACGGTGTCCCCGGACCGGCCCGTCGCCGCCTGCGGGTGGACCTCGGCGATCCGTACGTTACGGGCCAGCACCACGGCCCGGCCGGTCGTCGTGTCGAACCCCAGGACCCCCACGGCATCACCGGTCCGGACCGACGCCGAGGGCAGACCGTCCGGGCCGACCGTCACCCCGATCGAGACCTGCCCGGCGGGTGCCGTCACCGAGCCGACCATCTCCGGGCTGAGCAGGGTGCCCGCCGGTAGGTCCAGGAGCACCGGCCGCCCCACCAGCGCGCTGCGCGCCGTGGCCGGCGTGGCCAGCCGCACCGACCCGCCCCGTGCATCCACACCTACGACCGCCAGATCCGCCGGTGCCACCACCGTGCCGCGGGCCAGCGGACGGGCGAGCGCCACCACCTCGACCCGGCGTGCATCGTCCGAGGACAACCACAGCGCGCCGGCCGCGCCGAGGACCATGAGCAGCAGCGCCACGGCCGCGCCGCCCCACCGGCGGCGCGCCACGCCGCTCTGCGGACCGGGGTCGAGGTCGTCCGCGATCCAGTCGTGATCGGTGGGTCTCGCCGGCCGGGTCATCGCCCCGCCCTCTCAACCGCCTCGATCTCCCGCACCTCGACCGGCACCTCCGCCCGGGTCGTGATACCGGGAAGCGTGCCGTGTTCGCCGTCGCTCGCACTCCAGGCCACGGTCCAGTCGATGGCCAGCACCCCGGGCCAGAACCGGCCGCCCGGCGCGGCCGTGGAGGCGTCCCGATAGGTGTATGAGCAGGCCGGGGGACGCGCCGGCTCCGGTGTGCCGGGGACGAACACCGGGCCCGGCCCGACACAGGACACCGGCGGCGAGCCATCGCCCGGGGCGAACCGCAACACCGTCGGGGCCGCGGTCACGGTCACCGACGCCCCCGGGATCTGCGCCGACGCGGACACCGCCGACCACTGCCCCGGCACCGCGAACCACACCGGCACCCGCACCACCGCCGCCCCCGCCACGTCGGGGGAGAACCGGCCACGCGGAGCCGGCAGCCGGCGCCGCACCTCCCGCGCCGCCGACGCCACCGCGCCGGAGACATTCGGAACCCGTAGCCACGCCCACCCGACGATCCGGCCGTCGCAGATCCGCGCGTACATCCGGGACCGGCCACCGTCCGCCTCGACCCGTTCGACGTCGACCAGGCCGATGGACTCCGGTCGCGGCTTCACCAGCTGCTCGGCGGCCGCATAGCCCACCAGCCAGCGGCACGCGGCCGCGGCTGTAGCCGCCGGCGATCCGGCCGCGGCGCGACCAGCGCCCGTCGACTCCACCGAACCGACAAGAGCCCTGTCGGCCCTATCGACATCGGCGAAACCGCTCACAGCGCCCTGCCCATTCGTCCAGCCTGGCGTTGCCGCGCGGGCCACGGCAGCAGAAAGAATCAGCGGACACAGAACGGCACCAGCCGTCACGAACGTTTTGACGGGGGACATCCGTCCCTCCCCTTCCAGGAGTCCGTGGTGGTCACCCGGTCGATCTGCCACGTTTCATGTTTCACCCAGGTGAAAAGGGTTCTCTCGCTGAGAGGAATGTCGTCGACGACGATCTCCGAACCATCCGGAGCCCTGCGACGCGCGTCGAAGATAACGCCGTCGTCGTAGCCGCAGACCGTCGCGACCACGGTATCCAGCGCCGCCGTGGGCACCTCGATCTTCTCGATCACGTAACGGTTCCCGGCGCCCGGTCGGGCGGCGTAACCGCGGCGCGCGAGAAGCGCCAGCCAGGCGGTGACGTTCTGGCGCGGCGCGCCCGTCGCCGTATAACTGGCCAGCAGACCATCGACCCCACGCCGGTCACCGGGGGCCTCGACCGCGGCAAGAAAGGAACGGTAGTACCTCTCCTGCGCGGCGGCGATCTCCCTGCGCACCGTGCCAGCCGGATCAACTGCCTCCGACCGGGACACGGACGACGGGGACCTGGACGACGGGGACCTGGACGACCCGGGCGGGGACGCGGACGACCGTGTCGACAGGGGTCCAGATGGGTCCGGGCCGCCGTCAACGGTGCCGTGCGAACCCCCGCATGCCGCGCCCACGACGGCGACAACCACAAAGACGAGAACAACAGATAGCGGACAGGCGAGACGGGGACAGGGACTCGCGAACATCACGACCTCCGGACGAGGATCTCCGGTAACGAGATACGGATCCCACCGGTTCGACGGCGGACGTGAATACCCGACCCTGCCACCGTTCCGGACGCCCCCCGACAATCCGTGAACGTACACAGCCTCACGTCGACCGCATCGTCACCGCGAGGCCCTTCCCGCCGCGCGCACCCACCCCTCTCCAGCAGACTCGGCGCAGCGCAACGATTCCTTTACGAACACCCTTGCTCGTCCATCCTTGGTATCACAGCACACGAACCATGAATAGCCAACCACAACCACAACCCCGAGCAAAAAAAGGAAGCCGATTGCAATCCGTGAAGACGACTCGAGGCGACTCCGACACCACGGGCGCGCCGACCGTCGCGACGCGTGCGAGACGGCTTATAGATAGGAGAGGCTTCGGCGCCCAGCTGCCAAGCCGCTCCCCCGACCGTCCCGACCCGAGGGAGCGACCATGACCCACATCCCCGAACCGCTGTTCACCACCGGCCACGACCGCACCACCCTTACCCTGCACCGACAGACCCTCCCCCCACACGACGAGCCGGTCCTGCTGCTGCGCGTCACCGCCCCGCGCACCGGCATCGCCACCGCCCACCTCACCGACACCAGCGCCCGACTCCTCGCCGCCGCCATCCACGACCACCTCGACGCAGCCGACACACACCGTGAAAGTGATACTCATCACATCGAGGTCGACGGTGCGGACGGGACAGCACCGGACCCCGACCACCTCGACCCCTGGGCCGCCGTTCCACCCACCCCCGCCTACGTCGCCGACCCCGGACCCCTCGAACTCCACCGGGCCCAGACCGCCCTCGCCGAGGCCAACCGCGACCGCGACCGCGACACCGCCGCCGCCTGGCTTGCCCGCGTCCACTGCCAGCACGCCGCCTACACCGTCGCCCTCGCCTACCCCGACGCCGCCTGGATCACCGTCGACCTGCACACCCCCGATGACGACGGCGCCCTCCACGCCGCCCTCGTCGCGGTCCTCGACCCGCAGGGCAACCCCCTGATCGATCACGACAGCACCGACCCGGTGTTCCACACGCTCGCGTTCCAGGTCAACCGCGCCCTGCGCACCGCCCTCACCATCGCCCCCGACCTCCTCGACTGGACCGGCCGCCGCAGCCTGCACCTCAGCCACTACGCCACCTGGTAGACCGCCATGACCCTGACCGCCGAGAAGCCCCCGACCGCCCCGCCAC
>NZ_CDWWXA010000141.1:0-11036 GCF_977971845.1 Frankia sp. CeCAU1
TTGTCTCGCCACAACCTGTTGCGCCGGGAGTCTGGCAGACGAATGGCCTCACTTCCGATCTCACTTACCTGAATTCATCGCCGGTCATGTAAGAACTGCGGATCCCTCGGCCTCCATGTTGGGCTGGGCAGACACCGCCGAGCTGAGGAATGCCGAGGGCGAAGCAGCAGCAGGTCACGCACCCCTTCGCCGAGCACCCGGCCTGGGTGTACACCCAGGCTCGCACGCTCACCAACGGGCCGCCAATAGCCCGGAATGCCATGGTGCGGGTAGCTACCATCACAAGATATGATCTCCGATGCCACAGGTGACGGCTCTCCGAGGATCAACGGCGAAGGATTCGCGGCCGATCGGCCGCAGGTGGCGAACCGGCCGGCCCCGCCGCCCTCAGCCGGGCCCGTGGACCTGCGCAGCGACACCGTGACCCGGCCGACCGCGGCGATGCGCCGGGCCATGGCGGCGGCCGAGGTGGGCGACGACCACTACGGCGAGGATCCGTCCGTCCGCGCGCTGGAGGAGTACACCGCGGACCTGCTCGGCCACGAGGCCGCCGTGTTCGTGCCGAGCGGGACCATGGGCAACTTCGTCGCGTTGCGGTCCAGCGCGCCGGTCGGTACCGAGATCATCGCCGACACCGAGGCCCACATCGTCACCTACGAGCTCGGCGGGCTGGCCGCGCTCGGCGGGGTGCAGACCCGCACCCTGCCCGGCCTCACCGCGGCGGCAGACCTGGCGGACGTGGCCGCCGCGATCCGCGCGCACAGCGTCACCGGCAACTACGGCATGGTCAGGACCAGCGTGCTCGCCGTGGAGAACACCCATGCCCGCTCCGGCGGCCGGGTCTGGTCGCTCGGCCGGCTGGCGGAGTTCCGTGCCATCGCCGACTCCGCCGGCGTGACGCTGCACTGCGACGGCGCGCGGCTGTGGAACGCCGCGGTCGCAAGCGCCGTCCCGCCGCGGCGCCTCGCGGCCGCTTTCACGACCCTGTCGGTGTGCCTGTCCAAGGGGCTGGGCGCGCCGGTCGGCTCTCTGGTTGTCTGTGATACCGGCCGCGTCGGCACCGTCCGGGAGTGGCGCCGACGGCTCGGCGGCGGGATGCGCCAAGCCGGCGTGTTGGCCGCGGCCGGCCTGCACGCGCTGCACCACCATGTCGACCGGCTCGCGGAGGACCATCAACGCGCTGCCGAGCTCGCCGCGCTGCTGGCCGACGCCGCACCCGGCCGCGTCGACCCGAAGGCGGTGGAGACCAACATGGTGCTGGTCCAGGTCACCGACGCCGGGGCCGTCGCGGCGCGCGCCGCCGAGCAGGGCGTGCTGGTCGGGGCGACCGGGCCGACCACGCTGCGGATCGTCACCCACCTCGACGTGGACGACGCGGGCATCCGCCACGCCGGGTCCGTCCTCGCCCGCCTGTTGCGCGCCCAGCCGCCGGTGGCGGCCTGAGCCGGGTCCTGCCCGAGCCGGGCCGGATCCCTCATCGCCCGGGCCAGGATGGTCACTGGCCGACGGCGCCGACGGTAACGGGCCAGCCCTCGGTTCCCGCAACGACAGTGCCGTGCCCCAGGCACATCCGCGGCGGGAACCAGGCCGGGCGGGTCAGCTCGCGGCGGCGGGGGCGGGCTCAGACTTGGTCGGGCCGACCAGCTTGAACACGGCGCCGGTTGGGTCGGCGGCGACCGCGAGGCGGCCGTAGGGGGTGTCCTCGGCGGGCAGCACCACCGACCCACCGAGTTCGGCGGTCTTCGCGAGCGCCGCGTCGGTGTCCCGCACGGCGAAGTACACCGACCAGTGCGCCGGGACGCCCTCGGCCAGGAAGCCCGCCGCGTCCATGATGCCGGCAAGCGCGCCCTCGTCCTTGCCGAAGGTCGCGTAGCGGAACTCCGGGGTGTCGCTGACGACGTGAACGTCCCAGCCGAACACGTCCCGGTAGAAGCCGACAGCCGCAGCGTAGTCGCGGGTGAGCAGTTCGAACCAGCCGGGGGCGCCCGGCTCGGCAAGCACCCCGAAACCACGGTGCAGCCCCGGCTGCCACATGCCGATCGCCGCGCCGGCGGCGTCGGTCACGACGGCCATGACGCCGAGCTCTCCGACGACCATCGCCGGGACGATCACCTGACCCCCGTGGTCCACGACGGCGGCGACGGTCTTCTCGGCATCCGGCGTGGCCAGGTAGACCGACCAGCCATCCGGGACGGCCTCGTCCGGCTTGGGCATACAGCCGGCGACCTGGACACCGTCCTTCGTGAAGGTGAAGTACCCGCCGAACTCCTCAGCGGGATCCTCCGCCGTCCAGCCGAACAGCTCGCTGTAGAACGTCCGAGCCCGGGCCGGGTCGGAGGTCATCAGGTCGACCCAGCAGGGCGCTCCAGCCGGGGCGGTCTCTCGCGTGGGCATGATGTGCTCCTTCGTATCGTGCGGACCCGTATCAGGCGGACCGTGCCACATCACCTTGGACCCCGGCACCGACAAAAATTCCTCGGCGGCCCGCGGCGCCTCTCCGAGCTCCAAGTGCTGCCGCGTGGCATCACGCCCAAGGTGCTCCCCGAGTCCCTGCGCGGCCTGGGACGCGACGGCCTCCCCACCGGTCCACATATGTGGAGGTACCCCCGCTGTGGAGGTACCCCCGCGGATCGAGTACACACTGACCCCCCTCGGGCACTCGGTCGTCTTCGGCGGGTTCGCCCCCGCGCCCGGCGCCCGGCTCAGTGGTGGAACGATGACTCGCCTGGCCGGTCGCCCGCGGTGCGCCGGCCCGGATGGGCCAGCCGGTCCACCACCCGGCGCAGGTCGGCGATGAGCAGCCCGGCGAGGTCCCGGCTGAACTCGTGACGCACGACGACCCGCAACACCGCGAGATCGGTCAGCCCCGGCGGGAACCGGTAGGCGGGCACCAGCCAGCCACGGGTGCGCAGCAGCTCGGAGATGTCGAAGACGGTGTAGTCCGTGATGTCGCCACGGAGCTTGAACGCGAACGCCGGAATGCCGCTACCGTCGGAGACCAGTTCGAACGGCCCCATCGCCGCCACCTCGGCGGCCAGCCAGCGGGCGTTGTCCCGACACGCCTGGGCCACCCGGCGGTAGCCCTTATAGCCCAGTTGCAGCAGGGTGTAGTACTGCGCGACGACCTGGGCGCCCGGCCGGGAGAAGTTCAGCGCGAAGGTCGGCATCGTCCCGCCCAGATAGTCCACCTGGAAGACGAGTTCGGCCGGTAGATGCGCCCGGTCGCGCCACAGCACCCAGCCCACCCCCGGATAGACTAGGCCGTACTTGTGCCCGGAGGTGTTGATGGATACCACCCGGTCGAGCTGAAAGTCCCAGACCAGATCGGGGTCGCAGAACGGGGCGATGAACCCGCCGGACGCGGCATCTACGTGTACCGGAACATCGGGCCCTCCGGAGGCGGCGAGGTGGTCCAGCGCGGCCACGATCCCGGCGACCGGCTCGTAGCTGCCGTCGAACGTCGAGCCGAGGATCGCCACCACGCCGATGGTGTTCTCGTCGCAGTGCGCCACGGCCTCGTCGGCGGTCAGATGCGTGCGCCCCGGCGCCATCGGCACCAGCCGTGCCTCCACGTCCCAGTACCGGGCGAACTTCTCCCAGCACACCTGCACGTTGACACCCATGACGATATTCGGCCGGTCGGCCGGGGCGCCGGCGGACCGGCGACGCGCCCGCCAGCGGCGGATCATGGCAAGCCCGGCGAGCATGCACGCCTCGGACGACCCCGTGGTCGAGCAGCCGACCGCGTGCTCGGCGTCGGGGGCGTGCCACAGGTCGGCGAGGATGTTGACGCAGCGTTCCTCCAGCGCCGCCGTCTGCGGATACTCATCCTTGTCGATCATGTTCTTCGGGGCGCACTCGGCCATCAGCCGGTCGGCGTACGAGTCCATCCAGGTGGTCACGAACGTGGCCATGTTCAGCCGCGCCTTGCCGTCGAGCATCAGCTCGTCGTGGACGATCTGGTAGGCCGTCTCCGGCGCAGTCGACTCCTGCGGCATCCGGAACCGCGGGACTACGACCTCCTCGCCCAGCCGGGCCAGGTGCGGCCGTACGTCGACCGTCTCCTCCGCCCGATCACCACTCGCCTGACGATGTAGAGCCATCCTGGATAAACCTCCTAGCCGCGCCGCTGCGATACCGGTTTCAGGCCATGGCCCCCGAGCGGCGCAGCGAGCGGAGCACCTGCTCCTGCTGATGCGGGAGCAGCGTCGGATCGCGTGCGCCGAGCGCGCGCCGCAGCAGGTCGTCCGCTCGAGTGTCCTCGCCGGCAGCCGCGCCACATCAGCGGCACGCCACCGGACCGGACCGCTATCCGGCCCGCCCGGCAAGGCGACCGTACCGGCCGCGACCGGCACAAAGTAGCTCGACGGGCACGCTCGATGTTGCCAGCGGTGGACCACTTTCGACTTCTCTCCGCTGCCGACCAATCCGAAGGTTCCCCACGGTGTGTTTCTCGTATAGATCACCTACACCGATGGGGCGGTGAATCTCAGCGGCGAACGCTGGATCAACCACCCGGACGGCTATGCCATGACGAATCTCTCCGTGCGGCCCCGCGCCGACCATCCCGATCAACTGATGGACCGGGTTCATCTGCAGGGATGCAGCGGTTACGCCGTCGACCCGATCTTAAAACCCGGCCGGTGACCGAACCACCGAACGCCAGGATGGGTGACTGCCGCGGGTTCAGCGCTCCAGGCCGTTACCTTCCGGCCCGGTGAACAGGCAGGATCGATCTGTGCGGACACGGCGGGCATCAGAGGAGGACTGGGGCGCGATCTGGCCGATCTGGCGGGCCGTTGTGGTCGAGGGCGAGACTTGCGCCTGGACACCGGACACCGACGAGGACGTCGCGAAAAGCGCGTGGATGCTGCCCCCGCCGGCCGAGGTTCTGGTGATGGAGGAGGACGGCCCGGGTGACACCTCGATCGTCGCGACCGCGCTGCTCACACCGAGTCAGCCGGGTCTGGGAGATCATGTCGTCCAGGCGATGCTGCTCGTTGATCCTAAGCGGGTGGATCACGGGGCTCCGCGCGGCGGGGCCGGAATGTACCGGGGCTACGGGCCGTACGGGGGACGTAGCTACTACGGCGGCCGGGGAGCCGAAGGCGACCGCTGGGAGAGCGTCAGCCGGCAGGCCGCGGAGCAGATGATCGAGTACGCGGCCGATCTCGGCTACCGGGCAATGCAGCTCAACGCCGTCGTCGCCGCCAATCCACGGTTGGTCGCGCTGTGGCGCTCGCTGGCGTTCCGCCTCGTCGGGACCCTTCCGGCGGCCTTCCGCCATCCTTGGCTCGGCGACGTCGACCTCCACGTGATGTACCGCTTCCTGCCCCCCCGGGAACATTGATCTAGCGACAACTGCTACGAACACCGGCGTCTCCACGTAGGCGGGGCGATACCCCAGGTCCGCCAGCGACACACTCCCATACCCCTTCCACACCTGGACAAAAGATTCTACAGCAGGAGCATCGCCTCCAGTCCCACTTTCGCCGCCGTGAATGGGTGGCGGTCGCATTCTGGAACACGTCGAACTCGACGTGTTCCACCACGGCAGGCTCGGCGCCGAGCAGTTGACACCATATCTTGCAGACCCGCGTACCTTTCTTCCCTGCCAGGTAGCTATTTTCAACGAGACACAATCTGGCGACGGAGGACGGCGTGTTTCCGCGAAGGACCCGTTCGTGTCACGATCACACCTATGGCGACGCCGGTAGAACCACGTTTTTCTTGTCCGCACCACACGTCTATATTCGTGAACGAAGTCGGATGGGGACCCACCGCAATCGTCCGCCCCACCCTTCAGGCAGACGTGATTCGGATCACTTCATTGGATCTGAATGTTCCGGGCAGACCAACCCCATGCATGTGACTGCTACGCCCTCGCTGCGACTGCCATCGGAGCCCTGCGCTGGGCCCCGGCGCGGGGAACGGCAACCGGGCACACCGTGACCCGGACCCGTATCCCAGGCCGACATCGAGCCTTTTCATCCCTGACCATGGCCCAGGACGAGGAGCCTGTCTGTGCGTCTGAGCGCCGCGCCCGATCTGTCCTTCTCCGACATGCAATCGACCGTCGCCGTCCTGACGATCCTGGGCGGTGCGGTCCTGCTGGCCCTGGCCGTCTCCGTATTGCTGCACCGCATGGCCAGACGGATCGGCCGCCATTCGGAGATCGTCGCCGATCTCGCACAGCGCGGTAAGCGGCCGACGCGACTCACGCTCGTGCTGGTGGCCCTGCTCGTCGGCCTCACCTCCACGGCTGAACAGACCTGGACCGGGGCAGCCCTGCGAGTGTCTAATGTCGCCCTTATCGCTGGAATCGCCTGGTGCGTCACGGTGCTCGCGTTCGCCTTCGAGGACCTCGCGCTCGCCCGCTACCGAATGGATATCGTCGACAACCGGCATGCCCGCCGGGTGCGCACCCAGGTCACCCTGCTCCGACGGATCACGGTGGCCATCATCTCGATCATCGCGGGCGCCTCGATGCTCATGACGTTCCCGAGCGTCCGCGTCGCCGGTGCCAGTATCTTCGCCTCGGCCGGCGTGGTCGGCATCGTCGCAGGGTTGGCCGCCCAGACCTCACTGTCCAACGTCTTCGCCGGACTCCAACTGGCTTTCACCGACGCCATCCGGGTCGACGATGTGGTGGTGGTCGAGAAGGAGTGGGGCAGGATCGAGGAGATCACTCTCACCTACGTCGTCGTCCACATCTGGGATGACCGGCGGATGGTCCTTCCGTCGACCTACTTCACCACGACACCGTTCCAGAACTGGACCCGCAAGGAGTCCGCGGTCCTCGGTGCCGTCGAGCTGGACCTGGACTGGGCAATCCCGATCGACGAGATGCGGGCCGAGATGCACCGGGTCCTGGACGCCACGGACCTGTGGGACAAGCGAGTCTGCGTCCTGCAGGTCACCGACGCCATCAATGATCGCATCCGCATCCGCGTCCTGGTCAGCGGCAAGGACGGACCGACCGTGTTCGACCTGCGCTGCCACATGCGTGAGGCACTCGTCCGATGGGTGCAGCACAACCATCCGATAGCTCTGCCCCGGACCCGCATCGAGTTCGACGCCTCCGCGCACCTGCTCGGTCTGCGCATCCCGGATCAGGGCCGGGCCGATGACCGCGACGGCCGCCACCCCGATCCGTCCGGCAACGGCCGGCACAACTATCCCCACGGCCGCGACCATCCCCACGGCGACCATCCCCACGGCGGGTCCGATCGGCTCCGCAAGACGAACGGCATCCGCCGCGGCGAAGAACCAGCGCGGGCGGTTCCCGTCCCAGTGCAAGGTCTCCTCTCCCCCACGATCATGGATGCCACGAACTCGGCCGCGGTTACCGCCGCCGGCAGCGCGAGCCGGGAGGCGGAGACCGGTACGGACGGCGGGACGAGCACCGCGCCCACGGGTGCGCCCGCCGACGCCGCCGAGGACGCCCGGCTGTTCTCCGGCGCGAGTGCCGACGCCGCGGAACGGGCGCGGAACTTCAGCGAGACCAGCGAGACCAGCGAGACCAGCGAGACCAGCGAGCATGACAGCCCCGCTTCTTCTCCACCGCCCCGCGACGACGATGACGACGCGGCGCAGCCGGGGGAATCGACCCGACGCCAAACGACACCACAGGCGCCAAACGACACCACAGGCGCATAACGACACCACCGAAGGCTCCGGCCCAGCTCCTCCGCAGGTGGAGGACCCAGGCCGAAGCAGGCGTCGGGTCAGAGCAGGTGCTCTGTGTGCTGCTGACCGGATCGCGGTCACCCGGTCGCCGGCGGGTATCGCGATTACCGGCGGGCGTAACGACGGCTGCGGGTCGACCCCGACCGGCCGCCGTGGCCCCCCACGTTCCGCCACACCAGGAGAACCAGGATGGCACCGATGATGGACCCGAGAATGCCGGACGGCTGTAGAGCGCCTTCGCCGACATCCTTATTGAACAGGACGTAGCCGAGGAATCCTCCGACGAAAGATCCGATGATTCCCACCACAATGGTGCCGAGAATCCCGATGGGATCCCGGCCGGGCAGCAACACGCGTGCGACGGCCCCGGCGACAAGTCCGAGCAGAATCATGACGACGATGAAGGTAATCATTAGTTTTCTCCCTACGAGGTGGTTGGATTACTCATCCCCGGCGCCGCCGTCCCCGCCAGACCACCAGCAGCAGCACCACCGTGCCGGCCAGGAGCCCACCCGTGGCCTTCGGGTTGCTCCGCATCCGCTGCCTGACGGACCGCGCGGCTTTCCCGCTGGTGGCGAGGGTCTTCTCGGCCGCCCCCTTCGTCTTCTCCGTGGCGACCGACACATGGGGAGCAAGAGTCTGGACGGCCTCGTTGACCTTCTGGTGCACCTCGGCGGCTCCGCCGGCCACTCTGGCCCTGGTGCCCGGGGTGCTGGCCGCGGTGCCCGGGCCGGCCAGGTCCGGGTCGCTGACGTTTCCCGGGTCGCTGACACGTGAGGCGGAGGTGGTCGCGGCGATGACGTCGGGGCTCGGCGCCGGGGAAGCGTGACCGTTCAGGCCGGGTGCCGGGCCGGCACCTACCCTCTCGGTACCGGTCGGGACCGGGGGGCGCGCGAACGGAGCCGTGGTCGTGTCGTCGGCGGGAAGCGGCGCGGTCCGTGCGGGCTCCGGCATCACTGAACTCGGGTCCGTTGGCATCGTTCGGTTCCTCCCTGGAAGGTGTCGGTGTCTGACCTGGAGACCGGGTCCGATCTGGAATCAATGGCTGAGCTGGTCAACGGCTGAGCTGGTCAACGGCTGAGCTGGCATCACGCTCGGCCCGTCCGACCGGGACCGACCGGGACCGACCGGACCACCTCGCCGAGCCACATCTGCGATCAGGCCACATCTGCGATCAGACCTGCCGCCGGCTCCCCGTGGCTCGCGGAGAAACCCGACCGGGCGGGATGTTCACTAGCCGTACTTCTCATCGTCATACCCGGAATCAATGTGGATAACCCGATGTAGACGCCCTGACAGGACACGAGGCCGCGTCACCGATGCCCAACACTATCCACAAGCACATAAATGCCATATAGCGGCCAATATATCGATCATGGATCATCTCTCCCCAACCTGCCCACAGCAGGGGACAATGGGAGGTATCAGGCGATCGACGGTGCGGACGACCCGGCGTCGGCTACGGTTCGGACAGCAGCCATGAGCGTCAGGGGGTGGCTGATGTCGGATGTGCCCACAATGCCCTCCGCAGCCGACCGGAACGGCCCGCTCGAAGGCATCCGCACACTGGCCGCACGCCTCGCCTCCGGCGAGATGACGTCCCGCGAGCTCGTCGAAGCCGCGTTGGCCCGGATAGCGGCGACCCAGGCCACCCTTAACGCCTTCCGCTGGGTACGGGCCGAGGCGGCCCTGGCCGAGGCCGAGGCGGCGGACGTCGCGCTCGCCGCCCGCGGGAGCCGTCCCGGCCGGTCCGGCCGACCCGGCCGGGACGCCCGCGGCGGCTGGTGGAGCACGCCGGGATGGCGACCACTACTCGGCGTGCCCATTGCGATCAAGGATGACACCGACCTGACCGGTACCCCCACGGCCTTCGGCGCCATGGGGGAGTTCCCCCCGGCGGTCCGGGACAGCGAGATGGTGCGACGGCTGAAGGCTGCCGGTGCCATCATCATCGGCAAGACCAACACCCCCGAGTTCGGGCAGTGGCCGTTCACCGAGGGCCAGGCGTTCGGGGTGACCCGCAACCCGTGGGATCTCGACTACTCTCCCGGCGGCTCCTCCGGAGGCGCGGCGGCCGCGGTGGCCGCGGGGCTGGTACCGGCGGCGATCGGTTCGGACGGGGCGGGCTCCGTGCGCATCCCCGCCGCCTGGACCCACCTGGTCGGGATCAAACCGCAGCGGGGGCGCATCTCGAGCGCCCCGGTCCGCGAGCAGTTCAACGGGCTCACTGTCTACGGCCCGCTAACCCGAACCGTCGCCGACGGGGCCCTGCTGCTCGACGTCCTGTCCGGCAGCCTGCCCATCGACCGCGCTCGACCGCCGGCGCCGGCCGAGCCGTTCCTCACCGCCGCCGGCCATCCCCCTCCCCGCCTGCGGATCGGGCTCTCCCTGCACCACCCGTACAGCGGGATGCCGGTGGCTCTCGATCCGGCCGTCCGGGCCGCCGTGGAACGGATGGCCGAGATCCTGGCCCGCTGCGGGCATGACATCGTGCCGGTGGAGCCGCCCTACGGCCTGCTTGGCACGATTTTCCTGCCGCGGTCCATGGACGGCATCCGCGACTGGGCCGGGCGGGTGCCCGATCCCACCCTGCTCGACCCGCGGACCATGGCCAACGCGCGGACCGGACGGATGCTGCGCCCGTTCCTCCCGCTGACACGCGCCGCGGAACCACTGGCCCGGCTCAACATCGGCCGCGTCTTCCGGCGGGTGGACGTCATACTCGCCCCGACGACCGCCACTCCGCCGCCCCGGGTGGGCGAGCTCAACCGGGAGAGCAACTGGGCCACCGACCAGGCGATCGTGGCGGCGTGTCCCTACACCTGGCCGTGGAACGTCCTCGGTTGGCCGGCCGTCAACGTACCGGCCGGACGCACCGCGGCGGGACTGCCCGTCGGCGCCCAGTTGATGGGGCCGGCGAACAGCGAGACCCTGCTGATCTCCCTCGCGGCGCAGGTGGAGGACAGCGAGCGCTGGCACCTCCATCAGCCGGGAGAACGCTCGGCCCACGCGATCTGACGATCTGACCCGACGGGCACCCGATCCGACCTGGTCCACAGCCCGACCTGGTCCACGGCCCGACCTGGTCCACGGCCCGACCTGGTCCACGGCCCGACCTGGTCCACGGCCCGACCTGGTCCACGGCCCGACCTGGTCCACGGCCCGACCTGACCTTATGGGTAGCGGGGTGTTACCGAACAGCCGAAATGCGAGGCCCTCTCACGGGATCCCGATCCGGCCGGGACAATGACCCATGCGAAGACGTCGTTCAGGCGCTGGCGGACCCGGCGGACTGAGCGGACCCGGCGGACTGGGCAGGCTCGGCAGGGTGGAGGGGCCCGGCAGGG
>NZ_CDWWXA010000142.1:0-11033 GCF_977971845.1 Frankia sp. CeCAU1
ACCCCAACCACCCCGCCCGGCGCGGCCCACAGCCATGCCCGTGAACCGTCACCCACAGCAAGATCGATAAAGCAGGTGAATGTTTACTCACGCACCTCCGGATCGAGGTGTTGCGACGACCGGTTGAATTCACTCTGGGGTTGACACCCAGTGGTGGCACCTCTTAAGATTAACGCATTGATACGCGCAAAATGTCACACACCTTGCGAGATCTCATGCTAGCGTGGTGACGTAATCCGGAGATTCTCGTTTTCGAATATCGGGATATATTCGATGCTGCGAAAAACAGAATTTCTGCTGACGTGAGACTCGCTGGAACACCGGGTATCCCCGTCCTCGACTGCGACATCATCCCGAGCGAGGCGGACGATGCATGGCACACACGGAAGGAGTCACGTGATCGGCACCAGCGCGGCTACGGGAACCAAGCCCATGTACCGAGTCAATCCGTCCGTCGTCGTCGTCGACGCTCCCGGCGCGGGATACGTCGACACAGTTGAACTGGAACAGCGGATCATCGCGCCAGAGGGTCTGGTTCGTCCATTGATCCTCGCAGACGAAGAGCGTTATCGGCTATACGATCTCGACGCTGAATACATCATTCTCTGGCATCGCGTTTCCTTGGACACAGCCTTCTTCGAGCGAAACAAGACCTGCCGCGCTGTCGTGTGTGCGAGCGTCGGATACGACCATATCGACACCGACGCGGCCCGGGCTAACGGCATTCCGGTGTACCACGTCCCCCATTATGGTACTGAGGAGGTCGCCGATCACACCCTAGCGCTCTTCCTCAACCTGGCACGTCGGCTGCAGGGCCTGCAGGAGCATGTGCGCGAAAGCAAGTGGGACTGGCGTGCGATCGGCGCTGCACGCCGACTGAGGGGAATGGCGTGGGGAGTCGTCGGACTAGGCCGCATCGGGCTCGCGGTGGCGCGACGGGCGACGGCATTCGGCATGCGGGTAGCCTTCCACGACCCGTACAACCACCCCGGCATTGAGAAGGCCCTCAATGTCGAGCGCCGGCATGATCTGGATGAACTGCTCCAGGAATCCGATGCTGTAAGCCTGCATGTGCCCCTTACTCCGGAGACCCGCCATCTGCTCGACGCGGAGCGGTTGCACCGGATGAAGCGAGGATCGATCCTGATCAACACGGCGCGGGGCGCGCTGATCGACATCTCCGCCCTCCGCGACGCCCTTGCCGAGGAGCGGCCGGGCTGCGTCGGCCTGGACGTGGTTGAGGGAGAGCCGGAGATTCCTCAATGGCTGCGCAGCCACGGACAGGCATTGCTCAGTCCGCACGCGGCCTTTTACTCGGTGGAGTCTATGTCCGAACTGCGGGCACGGGCCGCGGAAGCAGTACGCCAGATGATCATCGGTGTTCGGGTCACCTCCGCACTTGCCGTGGCCTGACCGCGCCGCCCCCCTCAACCCATATCCAGAGGAGAGCAGGATGTCCAGCGACGCCATTGAGCCATTCTCGGTAACGGCCAGCTACCTTCTGCCATGGTTGCGGGTCGTGCTGGATGAGGGCGGTCGTGGGGCAGTGGAAGGCGAAATGCGGGGCCTCGGTAGGAAGAAATCCTACGACAGATCATCTTCCAAGAGGCCCCGCGCCTCCTATGAGTGTCACATATGCCGCCGAGCTGCCCCTCGGCGAGCGCACCGTCCTGCGCCTGGCCCCGCTGCTGGCCGCGGAGCGGGAGCGGCGCGGTACCCGTAAGGGTGCCCGCGCGCTCACCTGCTGGGAACAAACCGTGTTCGTGCTGCGCTGGTTCTGCAACGGCACGCCGGTGAAACACCTGACCACGGACACCCCGGATCGGCGGGTCCGTGGGCTACCGCTGCCCGCACGAGGGCGTCGCGGTGCTGGTCTGGCAAACCCCGACCTGCGCGCACTACAGTACTCGCGGCGAAGGCCGCCAGCTACGGCCACGTCCTCGTCGATGGCTCGATGATCGAGACCGGCCGGTCGCCGGCCCCCGGCCCTACCCGCGGCGTCGGTCTCTGGTGGTCCGCCGAGGTTCACGACCACGGCGGCAACACTCAGGTTGTCTCCGCCCCGGACGACGGCTGGCCGCTGTGGGTCTGCGACGTCCGCCTCGGCCGGGGAGCACGACACCGCCGCGCTGTGCGCTTCCGCGCGCTGCCCGTCCTGGCCGCGTGGGTTGCCGACGGCGGCGAGGTCCTCATCGATCTCGGCTACGAGGGGTTACAGGACCAGGTAGCCGTGCCGTACAAGAAGCCCAAGAACGAGACTCTCTCCGACAACCACAAGAAGCACAACCAGGTCCACACCGCGCCACGGGCCGTCGGTGAACGCGCGAACGCCCTGCTCACGATGACTTTCCGCGCCCTGCGCAACGTCACGCTAGTACTACAGCAACAGGTGCTGTGATCAACAGATGCGCCAGCGCCGCGACCTGCGTCTTTGTGATGGATCTTCAGTCTCGGTCGAGCGCCATCTCGGCGTGTCGCCGCCGACACGCCGAGAGGTGTCGCTGTAGTACTAGACCCCTGATCGAGCACCGTCGCACCACCTGACGACCACCACAGCCCCACGCCGCTGTGGCTACTCGCCGCAACCGATCCTTACAGGGAAAGGCTCATTATGCAGAACACCGCCAGCGACGCCTGGACCGACTGGATGTGGCAGCAACGCAACGCGGTACGGACAGCAAGGCAGTTCGAGCAATACTTCCCGCGGTGCGACCGGGAGTTACTGGAGCGCATCGAGCGCCATAACGGCAGCAAGCGGTTTCAGGTGACGCCGTACTACTTGAGTCTTATCGGCAAGGATCCAGATAGCGGCGTACCGCTCCCAGAGGATCCGCTGTGGAGGCAGGTCGCCCCGCTGGGCGACGACAGCGGCGAAGATCCATACCGGTACGATGGGAAGACCGAGAACTGGGAGCTCGCGCATGAGATGGTGACACCCATTGCGCAACACAAGTACGACAATCGCCTGATCGTGCGCTACGCGAATGTCTGTCATGCCTATTGTCAGTTCTGTTATGAGGCGCTGCGCACGCTCGATAAGGAATCGTCCAAGGAGAGCTTCGACCGCAGCCATTGGCAAGCCACGCTGTCCTACCTTCGATCGCACCCGCAGGTCGAGGAGGTTATTTTGAGCGGTGGCGAGCCGCTCATGCACAGCAACGAGCAGATAGACGGCGTGTTGGGCGAGGCGAGAGAAGCCCGTCCGGATCTGATACTGCGCATACACACCCGTGCGCTGACGTTCAACCCCTACCGCGTCGACTCTGAACTCACCCTGGTGCTGGCCCGTCATGGTGTGATCGCAGTTGGCCTGCACATCACGCATCCCCACGAGCTCAGTCCCGAGTTCGATACTGCGGTCCAGCGGCTACACGAAGCCGTGCCCATCGTGTTTGCCAACGTCCCATTGCTGGCGGGAGTCAACGACGATCCAGTCATCCTACGCCGGTTGTGTATGGGGCTGTATCAGCGGGGTGTCCACGCCGGCTACCTTTACCACTTTATGCCGCACAGTCCGGAGGCGGAATGCTTCCGTGTCCCGGTCCAACGCGGGGTGGAACTCGTTCGATCGCTGAAGCGGTACATTTCCAACCCGGCCGTCCCCGAGTACGTACTGCCGCACGCCACAGGCAAATACACCGTGCCTCTGGTGGAGATTGACTCCACGGAGGGCTACCCCCGGCACACTGTCGACGACAACGGTTTCCGGGTGCTGGAGCTTGTTAACTGGCAGGGCGAGCGCGTCCACTATCCGGACCTGGATCCCGCATGAGCGAGACCGCGATACGCATGTCTCCGGCTCGGCTGGCCGCAGAGCGGCTGGAGAAGATTGTCGCTGCCGAGGCGGTACGCCATAACGTGGCCATCCTGCGTTCGGTCGCGGCCGGCCAGCGAATCATGGCCGTTGTCAAAGGCGACGCGTACGGTCTCGGAGCACCTGTCGTCAGCGAGCTGCTGATCGCATCCGGCGTCGATGCGTTGGCCGTGGACACCGTCGCCGAAGGCGTCGAATTACGGGAGCACGGTATTGCCGCGCCGATTCTCGTCATGGACGTCGACGTCGCCGAGAACGCGGAGGCATGTGCCCGGCTCCGGCTGACGCCCTCCGTCGCCACGGCGGGGCACGCGGAACGTCACCTTGCCGTGGCACGACGCCTCGGCGTACCTGCCACCGTGTGGCTCCGGGCCAACGTCGGCTTCAACCGTTTTGGGCCGCGCGAGGAGCGGGACTTCGACACCGTGCTCGACAGACTGCGGCAGGCCCGCCCCGCCGTCGACGTGACAGGGTTCTTCGCCCACCTATCCAGCTCAGGCCACGATGCACAGGAGACCGCTGAGCAGGCCGCGACGTTCCGGTCCCGGCTGGGCAGGGCGCGTGCAGCGCTGGGCGCGGACATCGACGCCAGTCTCGCCGCGACCCACGGGCTACTGCACCCGACAGCGCTGCACGGCACCGACTGGATACGACCCGGCATTGGGCTCTACGGACTGCTCGTCCCGGGCAGCCAAGACCTGCCCGGTTGGAATGGGTCTGGTCTGCATAGGCTGCGCCCGGCCATCACCGTACGGGCCCGGGTGCTCGAGGTCATTACGATCACCCGTCAGGAGGGGCTCGGCTACGACCGTACCGCCGCCGTCGTGCCCGGCCGCCGCGTCGCCTCCGTGGCCATCGGCTTCTCGCGGGGTTTGTCCGGGGCCGCCTCGGGGTTCACAGGGCGGTTGAACGGACAATGCTGTCCGATGGTGGGCAGGCCTGGCATGGACTGTACCCAGTTTGACGTGACTGATGCAAGGGACTCGCGCCCCGGCGACTGGATGACCTTCATCGGAGCCGAGCCGGACAGCCGCGGCTTACCGCGGACCGCTCAGGATGCCGGGGCGGAGCTGGGCCTGAGCCTCTACGAACTGCTCGCCACGCTGCGTATGCCCGTACGCCTCGACGACGCGGCGTCCACGACGACTTAAGACACCTGGGAAACAAGAGAGGAATGCCGTGATCGAAGATCTGTCCTTGGAACGCATCCCGCCCCGTGCCGGGGTAATGCGCATGGCCGGGGAAGCCCCACAGGGTTCGGTGGAAAGCTTGCTGAACGAGAGCCTGCGCGGCCCGGTGGAACCCCTGGACCTACGCGAGAACCACCGCTCCTTGCTGGCCGCACTCCGCGAGCACCTCGACCTCGGCCTGCGGGAAGGCGACCAGGATTCCCTGCTCGATGTGCACCGCAGCGCGTATACGGTCTACGAGACGTTGCTCGGCCACCCGCTTGGCACGGCCGCCCACGAGCGCAGCGCCTGGTTCAACGCGTTTCGCTGGATCTACGAGGACGCAGTGCTGCGCGCCGACATCGAACAGATCACCGATCGGCTCCCGCCCCTCGCGGACGCCACCCGGGCGGAGTTCGTCCGGAACTGGTTCCTTACGGAAGCCAAAGAACGCAACGCACTGGATCGTGCGGTCGAAATTTGTCTGGCCGAGTGGGCTTCTCTGGACCAACTCGCTCGCTTCATCCAGGCCGACGGCTATCTCAACTACCGCTTCTACGACGCACTCGTACTGGCTCAGCCGCACTTTATGGAGACGGTTAAGAACGAGATCGGCCATCACATGTGGGACGAGTGCGGTGAGGGCACGCAACGCAACGCGCACACTCTTCAGTTCACCCGGAGCTTGCGCTTTCTAGCCCTCTCGCTCCCGGTCGTTCCGCCGTGGGAGGACTGGCGGCCCTACGCGGGCCACAATTTGTACTTCCTGCTCGCCTGCAACCGCATGCACTACTTCAAGGCGCTCGGTAGCCTTGCCATGCCTGAGTTGTTCGACGTGGATCGCGATGCTGCGGTCGTCAAAGGCCTGGAACGGCACGGATATAGCGGGGAAAAGGATTTCGAGTTCTTCTACAGTCATATAGAAGGGGACGCAGAGCACGGGCCTGAGTGGCTGGATGGCGTTATTCTGCCCATCGTGGCCGCGGAGCCTGATGCGGGCATCGAGATGATCATCGGTGGGGCGCTGCGCATGCTCGCCATGCGTCGCTACAACGAGTATCTCGCTGAATGTCTTGACCTGGGCGACATCGGCAGCGCGGCAGCCCCGGAGCGGGCAGCGGACCGGAGCGGGTGAGCGCGGACGGTGGAGAATCCGTTTCCTTCCCTAGAGATGACAGAGCGTGCTATCGGCCGCCGGGCTCGTGAACGACTGAGCACCAACGAGAACGAGTTCGGGCCTGCCTCCGAGGTGGTTCAGTCCGTCGCCGCCGCGGCGGCAGAGGCCCACCGCTACCCCGACTGCGACCACTTCGCGTTGCGCGAGCGGCTGGCCAGCCTGCTCCGGGTTTCGCGGGACGGCATCCGGGTCGGCTCCGGCGCCGACGGACTGCTCGGCGAGATCAGCCGCGCCTTTCTGGGCCCTGGTCGTACTGCCGTGACCAGCGAGGCCACCTATCCGACCTTCGGCTACTTCGCCCGAGCCTCAGGAGCGGACGTTCACTTGGTGCCGTACCTGTCGGCCGCGCCGGATCCGCGGGAGCTGGTGAGGTGTGCGCACCGGACCAGAGCCGACGTTGTCTACATCGCCGACCCTGACAACCCCTCAGGTGCCTTGCAGGGCGGAATGGCTTTGTTGGCTATGGCGGACGCGCTGCCAGACCGCACCCTGATGGTCGTGGACGGCGCGTATGCGGAGTACCAGGACCCCGCCTCCCGCTTGGCCGCCAAAGATGTGACAGTCCGTCGCATGCTGTGGCTGCGGACATTCTCCAAAGCGTACGCACTGGCCGGGCTGCGCATCGGTTACGCGGTTGGCAATCCTCAGCTGATCCGTACCCTGGGGGACGGAGCCGAGCACTATGTGGTGGGTCGGGTGGCTGAGGCCGCTGCGCTCGCTGCGCTCGCCGCCGAAGAGCACCTCACCCGGATTCTCAAGGAGACCGCCGCCGGACGGGTGCATTACACAACGGCCCTGAGCGAACTGGGTTTCACCGTGCTGCCCAGCCATACGAACTTCGTGACGGTGCGGCTGGTCGCCCCGGCTGTGGCCGAGCATCTCACGAACAGTCTGAGGGCCCTCGGAGTCTTCGTACGGCACCTGACTGCACCGGGTATGGCCGACTGCGTACGGATCAGCGTCGGCCCGGCACAACAGCGCGCCGTCGTTCTGGACGCCGTTGCGAGCAGCGGTGTTCGCACATCCGCCGTATCAAATCTATAAAGGAGCCCGTATGGCCCTGCATTCCGCCGAGTCGACCGCCGTACAAGCGGAGGGCTGTGAGATCCGCTTTCTGCTGGACCGCCAGTCAAGGGAGATCGCCAACGGTGTCGATCAAGGTGGCGCCGGGGACTCTGGCATCGTCTACGGCTATGCGACCGACGAGACGCCGGAACGGATACCGCTCAGTTGCGTTCTCGCCCACGAGATCGCGCGACGCATTAGCAATACGCGCGATGACCACGGCGCCAGACTGCTCGGGCCGGACGGCAAAGTCCAGGTGCAACTAACAGCCGGCACCGCGGCCGGGGAGAGGAGCGGACACCAAGCCGTGGTGGTAGTATCGGCGCAGCATCCCGCCGAGCTAGTGCCGCGTAACGAGAAGATCTTAGTTGGTTCCTCCGTCTTGTAACACAGAAATAGCGGAGGGACAATTTTGCTATGATGCTGACAGACGAAGAGAGTGGCGGCCTCGAGGTACTGGCTGGCCTGAGCGGGTACGACCGGTCGCCGGCCGCACGCGCACGTATGGTGCTATTGCGGGACCAGGGATACTCGGTATCGGAAACAGCTATCGTGGAGGTGTCGACGACGACCGTGCGCACCTGGCTGGCCCGGTACGACCAGGAGGGGCTGGCGGGCTTGGACAGTCGGAAATCCCCGGGCGGGCCGTGGCAGGTGTCGGGACGCGACCGGGCACGCATTCTGGCCTTGAGTAAGCAGACCCCTCCCGAGGAAACCGGACTGAGCCATTGGTCAACCTACGAGATGGCGAATTATCTGAGGCGCCGAGAGTGTATCTCCGTGTCCCATGGCTTCGTCGCCGCGCTGTGGCGGGAGAACGGCATAAAGCCGCACCGGCGGCGGAACTTCAAACTGTCGGTGGACCCCTGTCTTCGAGGACAAGACCCGTGACGTGGTCAACCTCTACCTTGATCCTCCCGAGGATGCCGAGGTGCTGTCGATCGACAACAAGCCCGGGGTGCAGGCGCTGGAGCGGACCCAGCCCGCACGGCCCGCTAGCTCCGATCATGTGGCTACCAGCACCCACGACTACAGGAGGCGGGGCACCACCGACCTGTTCGCCGTGTTCGGCACCCGGACCGGATGGGTCAGCGCCGGCTGTTTCGCCCAGCACCGCACCCAGGATTTCCTGGACTTCATGGACGAGGTCGCGGCGGACTACGAGGGCGCGCCCAAGGTCCGCGTCATCCTCGACAACGCCTCCGTCCACTCGGGCGAGGACGTTGACGACTGGCTGGCCGAGCACTCGAACTTCGTCTTCCATTACACCTCTGCGGGGAGTTCGTGGTTAAACCAGGTGGAGAACTGGTTCGGAATCCTGCACCGAAAGGTGCTGGAGCGGGGTGTGTTCGTCTCGGTGCACGACCTCGTCATGGCAATATACCGATTCGTCGACCACTGGAACCGAAACGCGGCGCCGTTCGACTGGAATGCCACGGCAGATGAGATCATTGCCGAGGTTGAGCAAATCCACAGGGATTTCAAGGGCCTACTCGCCAACAATTCTGGATAAAGTCCGACTTGGCAGATTCTCTTGATCATTGACTGGCTTCCGCGACCCCGGTCGGCCGCCGCGACACCGATCGCCCCAGTCTCGCGTGCGCGCATAATTGACATCGATTTCAGGATCAATCTTCCGTAAATAGAAATGACCGGCACGCGTCTCGCCACGGTCGACCCGTTTTCGATCATCTGCGACTCGATCGACGCCAAGACCAAGATCGACGGAGATGGATGGAGTGAACGATAAGCAAACCAAGATCTGTTAATTACGCGGCACTAGGGCTAGACGAGGTGACCGGGAGGGTAGCAGAAAAACTGGTGGGCCCGGCGCTGTGCGAGCGTGGGGTCGCGCCTTCCCGGGTCTACGTGAATCCGGCGGGCACCTGCGTGGTGGGTGGCGCTTCGGCCGACGCAGGGCTGACCGGCCGCAAGCTGATGGTGGACGCCTACGGCGGGCTGGTAGGCCACGGAGGCGGATGCTGCTCGGGCAAGGATGCGACCAAGGTTGACCGCTCGGGCGCGTACGCTGCCCGGCACGTGGCGGTGAACCTCGTGGCCGCCGGGCTGGCCTGCCGTTGCCGGGTCGGTCTGGCTTACGCCATCGGCGAGCCGCTGCCCGTATGGGTGGACGTGGATTTCCTGGGCACCGGCGCGGTCGACGCGGCGCAGGTCGCGCAGGCGTTGCCGGAGCTGGTAAGCCTCCGGGTGGAGGCCATGATCGAGCGGCTGGAACTGCGTAAGGTCCCGTTTCTGTCAACGGCGACGTACGGTCACTTCGGTCGGCTTGACGAAGCCTTCCCTTGGGAGAAAACCGACCTGGTTATGGCACTCAAGGACTATTTCGGAAATGCGCTGACACAGTAAGGGATACGCATGGGCGACGCGGGTAGTGACAACGGCCAGGACGGCCGGACCGGCACCGGCGGAGGGCTGGGGACACTGGGACTAGGCCTCGCGGGCGTGGTTGGCTTCAGCCTGACCCTCCCTGTCACCCGGTATGCCGTTCCCGCGTTCGGCCCGGAACTCGTCGGTCCCGGGCGGGCCTTGCTGGCAGCGCTGATCGCGGTGGCGCTGCTTGTGGTGTTGCACCGTCCGGTGTTCCCGCCCAGGCATTCACTCCCGTCGGTCGTCGTCGTCGCGGCCGGGTCGGTCGTCGGCTTCCCGTTGCTGACCGCGCACGCTCTCAAGTCCGTCTCCGCGAGTCATGCGGCCGTGATGATCGCCTTCCTACCCGCCGCCACCGCCGTGATGGCAGTGACGCGGGCCAGAGAGAAGCCCACGGTGATCTTCTGGCTGTGGTGCGGCACCGGCACCGCTCTTATCGCCGGGTACCTGGCCCTGGGCGCGGACACCCGGTTCGGTCCCGGCGACATGGAGATGATCTTGGCAGTGCTGCTGTGCGCCATGGGATACGCGGAGGGGGGCGTGCTCTCCCGCGAAGCCCCCGGCTGGCTCGTCACCTGCTGGTCGCTGATCGTAGGGTTCCCCGCCGTACTTGTCATCGTGCTGGTCACCGGCATCCCCGCCGACGCGACGCTGACGTGGCGCACGCTTGCGGCCTTCCTCTATCTGGCAGTGGGGAGCTCTCTGCTGGCCTTCTTCTGCTGGTATCGCGCGCTCGCCTCGGGCGGGGTCGCCAAGGTCGGGCAGATCCAGCTGCTCCAGCCAATTCTCACCATGCTGTTCGCCACTGTGCTGCTGGACGAGGAACTCAACGGCATCATGCTGCTGGTCGGCCTCGGTGTCGGCGGCACCGTCCTCATGGCGCAGCGGACCCGGGTTCGCGCCGCTATCCCGCCGTCCCCGGCTCCCGTGAGCGCAGGAGACGACAGCTCTGTCGTATCGCACAGAATGCCGTGAAGGCCACCACAAGGGGCAATGCCGTGAAGCGTAGTTTGATCTTGCCGGGGTCTGGTCATGCTGCGCGCGGGGTGAGTGGGTGGAGCCGGATCGTCGGCGGGCCGGGGTGGCGGGTCGAGGCGGGTTTCTTGACGCGGTAGCTGTTGTGGCGGGGGCGTTTGACGGTGCGGGGGCAGGTGCGGTGGCGCCGTGGCGGGTTGAGCGTGCGGGTGATCTCGGTGTGGAACCGGGTCAGGTGGGCGTGCCGACGGTTGCAGCATAGAGCCTTTTCAATCTCTGAGCCTTTTCAAAGTTAGCTTTCCTAAATCCATTCCTCGGTGAGAATGAATGCGGCGAGGGCGAACTTCCCGACGGTAAGAGTTCGGTGATGGTGTGGGTGGGCGGGCCGAAGGCCCGGCCGGTGTTGCCGGCCGGGTGGTTTTCGGCTTGTGGGTGGGGTTAGGGC